>JBGTCC010000794.1:0-3106 GCA_041749055.1 Thermodesulfobacteriota bacterium
TTCCCTCCATAGGCGGTCTGCTTGACGCGTCATTCCCGAGCACGCGGGAATCCAGGTTTGGTCTGCGCCCAATTAGCCTGGATACCCGCTTTCGCGGGTATGACGGAACCCAAGTGACATCTTCATTTTGGAGATCCTCCCCTTCCATGTATTTCTAAGAAGGACACGAAGAGCACGAAGTTCGGAGTTTTGATCGTCGGACCCTTTGCGATCTCCTTCGTGCTGAACCAGCCAATTTGAACGGCACAAACGATTTACCCAAGAGCCGGAAGAGCCCAAGGTAAAAACCTAAACCGCGTAGCCACGGCGCCAGAGCTCGGCGATGCGCGCCAAGTCGGCATTGGAGGTTTCGATGTCGGCGGCGGCGCTGTTTTCGCGCATTTGCTCGGCGTTACGCGCGCCAGGAATGACGATGCTGACGGCGGGATGGGCGAGGCAAAAAGCGATGGCCGCTTGTCCTAAGGTTTTCGCCGCCCCATGGACGAGAAAGCGTAGCTCATCGGCCTTCGCCAACTCTTTGGCGAACGCCTCGCCTTTGAAACTGCGCGCGCGCAAATCCTCGCCTTGAAATCTTTGTTCGTCGGCGACGGTCATCTTGCCGGTCAGAACGCCGCGGCGCAGCGGCACGCGGGCGATGACGCCGATATTGGCCTGGTGCGCCAGGGGTAAGATTTTCTCCGCCGGCTCCTGAGCCAGCAGGTTGTATTCGACTTGAATGGTTTCGGCTCGGCCGTCATTGACCGCGGCGACGCCTTCTTCCATGGTGTTGATCGAGACGCCGTAGTGGCGGATTTTGCCGGCCTGTTTAGCCCGTTGCAAAACTTCCCAAACCGCGCCGCGCTCGATAACTTCCACCGTCGGATTGTGCAGCTGGTACAGATCGATGGTGTCGATTTGCAAGCGTTGTAAGCTCTCGTCCATCACCCGGCTGATATAGTCGGGATCGAAGTTCCGTTTGCCGCGATTGGGGCCGACCATGACATTGCCGCCCTTGGTAGCGATAACGACCTGATCGCGTTTGCCTTTGAGTGCGCTGCCCAGCAACGTTTCCGAATAGCCGGCGCCGTAGGCGTCGGAGGTATCGATGAAGTTGACCCCGAGCTCGAGAGCGGCTTCGATGGCGCTCAAGGATTCAGAGTCTTTCATGGGGCCGAAATGGCCGGCGTGGACCATGGTGCCAAGGCCGATGGCGCTGACACGCAGGCCGGTTTTGCCGAGAGTGCGGTATTTCATGGCCGTCAACATAAGACAGCTAAGCCGGGGACCGCAAGCGGTCGCCCGGGTTTAAGGGAACTTTTGTTCTGATTGGTTCGTTGACTTAATGGAGGCGAGCGATTGGACACCACCTACACTCTTGGTTACACTGGCTGGGCCGTGAGCGCCACCAACAGCCGTAATCCTGCACGCGATAGTTTCGCTACGGAGATCATGACCTATCTGGATCATCTTTACCGCGTCGCGTTCCATCTAGCGCGCAACGCCGACGAGGCTAAGGATTGCGTCCAGGAGACCTGCACGCGGGCGTTGAGTTCGCAGGGGCAGTTCTCGCCCGGCAGCAATATGAAGGCGTGGCTGACGCGAATCCTCTATAATTTTTTCTACGACTCGTACGCCCGCAACAAGCGCACCGTCGCTGCGGAAGATCTGCTCGACGGCACGGACGCGGCGGACTTTTGGCAGGCCTACGCCGGCGATGGCCCAGGTCCGGAGAGCCAAGTATTGGATCGCGAGCTCGCTACCAAGATCGGCGCTGCGCTGAAGCAAATCCCTGAGGAGTTTCGCGCGCCGATCTTGCTCGTCGACATGGGCGATTTTACTTACGCCGAAGCGGCCGAGGTATTATCCTGTCCGATCGGTACGGTGCGCTCGCGTTTGTCGCGCGGGCGCAGACTTTTGCAAAAACAGTTGAGCGGTTATTTGGGCAAGACCGGGACGTTAAGACCGGGACAGCAGGAGCGGAACGGATAAATACCATGCGTTGCGACCAGGCACAAGAGCTGATCACGGCTCGCCTAGATAATGAACTCAACGCCGACGAGCATAGCGCCATTGAGGCGCATCTGCGTACTTGCGCGCGCTGCCAACGGGCGGCGGCTGCGGAAAGCCGGCTCAAACAACAGCTCAAGCTGGCGCGCCAGGAAGTTACCGCTCCGGCGGCGTTGCGCCGCCAGATTGAGCGCGAAATCGCTTCACGGCAGCCAGCCTTAGCCGTGAAAACCGGAGGCGGTTTCGCCTCGTGGTTTAGTTTTCGCGGTTGGCGGCCGGCGTTTGCCGTAGCGCTGTTAGTTATCGCCATCGCGGCGCTTTTCTACGCCAAGTCTCCACCCCAAGATGTCGCCATGGCCGCCTTCGACAGCCATCGCGATCTGCTCAGCGGGAAGACCGCACTGGTGCGTTACGATGACGCCAATCGGTTGCGCCAGGAGCTGTCGCGGGCGGTGGGCGACCGCTTCGCGCCCATCCCTTTCGATTTGTCGATGATGAAACTCTATCCGGTCTCGGGCTACGTGCAAAAGATTGGCGACCGTGAAGTGCTCGTCACCGTCTATCAGGGCGCCGGGCCGGCAATTACTTGCTTTACTTTACTGGGCTCTGAGTCGGACGCGCCCGAGCGCGCCGAGCGCTTTTTTGATGCCGACATGAAGCTCAATTTCTATTCCTTTTCACAGGACGGCATCAACGCCGTGTTGCACAGGGAAGGCAATATCATCTGCATTTTGGTTTCAAAAATGTCGCCCGCCGACATCCTCGCCCTGCTGCGCGGTAAATCCGCCCATGCCTGATTGTGTTCACGCGACAATGCTGCCATATGCAGATTCGGCGATTATTGATCTGGCGCGCGCGGCCGAACTTTTATCGTGCTGGCGGCTCGTGCTCGGCAAAGAATTTGTCAGGAGCACGAATCACGAACACGATCGAACCACGTTGACATCCCGCCAGCAATTCCATACAGTTCGAGCGTCAACCCCTGATCTGAGCGGGCGTAATTCAGCGGTAGAATGCCAGCTTCCCAAGCTGGACGTCGCGGGTTCGATCCCCGCCGCCCGCTCCATTTTTTCAGATTTCAATTCACGCCCTAGCCATCGCTCAATCGATAATCTTCACC
>JBGTCC010000795.1:0-2566 GCA_041749055.1 Thermodesulfobacteriota bacterium
CGCACGCAGGGATTCGCCGTCGGCACCATCGAACATTTGCTCGCCGTGCTGCACAGCTATGGGATCGGCAACCTGTTAGTTAAAGTTCAGGGCGAAGTGCCGATCTTGGACGGCTCGGCGTTGGAGTTTTGCCAGGCCATCGACGAAGCCGGCATTCAGCAGGAAGAGGAAGAAACCGCTGAGATTGTCATCGACCGCGCCTATCGGGTTGAAGCCAAGGGCGGCGAGTCCATCGCCATCGAACCGGCGGATTCGTTCTCGGTGCATTACGAACTGCGCTATCCCAATCCGGTCGGGGAACAACAGTATATCTACCGTCATCGCGGCGCCGCATCGTTTCGCGAGGAAATTGCACCGGCGCGGACTTTTGGCTTTCTCAAAGACATCGCCAAATTGCAGACCATGGGACTGGCCAATGGCGGGCGGTTGAGCAATTTTATCTTGATCGACGACGAAAAAATCGTAAACACCGAGCTGCGCTTCGCCGATGAATTCGCGCGCCATAAGATTCTCGATATTCTCGGCGATTTCTTTTTGCTCGGCCGGCCGATTCGCGGTGCGATTCACGCGCGCATGACCGGCCACTCCGACAACATCGCGCTACTGCGCAAAATCCGCGAAGGTATGATGCTGTAAATGCCGGCGGGATTTTACCTGACACTGCCAGCCCGACCAGAACTTGAATGCCGAACATGAATGCCACCTACCCTCGACTCTTCACGGTCGACGAAGCCAACGGACTCTTGCCGATGTTGCGGCCCCTGGTGGAGCAGATCCTGGAAAATATCCGGCGCTTGAAGCAGGTCAGTGAGGCGGTGATCCGGCGCGAGCAGCTTGACCCCGACGCGGCCAATCTGATGGCACGCTTGCGCGAGGATGGCGAGGTCTTGAAACTCGTCACCCAGATCAAGGATTGGGTGACGGTGATCAACGGCCATGGCTGCGTGTGCAAAGGCGTCGAGCAGGGGTTGATTGACTTTCCCTGCATGCTCGGCTCGGAAGTGGTGTTTCTCTGCTGGCAGATCGGTGAAGCCAAGGTGGCGCACTATCATCGAATCGAAGATGGGTTTGCCGGGCGCAAGACGTTGCTCGACGACGTGAACGCGGAGCCGGATAGCAAAATATCCTACCACTGAGCGCGAATGTGCCATTGGCGCCGTGCGAATTTCGCCAGCGGCAGATTCTTGGATTCGAACGTTCCTCCCGCAAAGTCGCCGATATCGGAGGATGGATTCATTTTCTGAGCACACTCTCGGAAGACTCACCGCGGCGACGCCGAGGACGCGGCGTAAAGAGTTTTTGATGAAGAAACATTCCGCACTCTGTGAACTCCGCGCCTCGGCGGGGCAATCTCGGTTTCCTTTCCGGTTGCGGTTTCGCCGCGCTAGGCGATTGTCGTTTCCAACATCTCTTCGCCATCCTGGATTAGATTCATGAACTCTTCGCCCGATACCACGCATGAAACTCTGTCCGCTCAGATCAAAGCGGCGGCGCAACGGTTGGGTTTCGATCTCGCCGGCATCTCGCCGGTCAAATTGCCGCTCCATGGCGAATCCTTCGCGCGCTGGCTGCGTGACGGCTTTGCCGGCGAGTTAGGCTATATGAGTCGAACCGAAGCGCTGCGCCGCGATCCCCACGAGCTGGTGCCTTGGGCGCAGTCGATTATTTCCGTCGGCATGAATTACTACACGCCGTTTGCCCGGGCAGAGTTGCCGGACAACTCAGAGGGCTGGATCTCACGCTATGGCTGGGGCGATGATTATCACGGGATTATCAAAGCGCGCTTAGAGCGGTTGCTCGAAACCGTTCGAGCGCTTTGCGGCGAGTCCGTAGCAGGGCGCGCCTTTGTCGATTCCGGGCCGGTGTTAGAAAGAGATTTCGCCGGTGTCGCCGGCCTCGGATGGATCGGCAAAAACACCCATTTGATTTCGCCGAAACGCGGCTCGTGGTTTTTTCTCGGCGAGCTGTTTGTCGATTTACCGTTGGCCTACGACCGCCCGATGCGCGACCGCTGCGGCCAATGCGATTTGTGTCTCAAGGCTTGCCCGACTAACGCCTTTGTGGGGCCCTATGTTCTCGACGCGCGCCGCTGTATTTCCTATTTGACCATCGAGCTCAAGGGCGCCATGCCGCGCCATCTGCGACCGCTGGTGGGGAATCATATTTTCGGCTGCGATATCTGCCAGGAAGTCTGTCCTTACAATGTCAAGGCTCAGGCGACCGCCGAGGCGGCGTTCGGCCCGCGTTCCGGCCTATGGGCGCCGCAACTGATTCCGCTCTTGTCGTTGACCGAAGCTGAATTCCGCCAGCGCTTCCGCGGTAGTCCGATCCTGCGGGCCAAGCGCCGCGGCTTTTTACGCAATGTCGCGGTGGCGCTTGGCAACTTGAAATGTCAGGAAGCGGTGCCAGCGTTGATTTCTACCCTCGAAGATTCCGAACCGTTGGTCCGCGGTCACGCGGCCTGGGCGTTGGGCGAAATCGGTTCCCAACCTGCGTTGGACGCGTTGCGGTGTCGCTCGGAAGTCGAAACCGACGCCGAGGTTCGTGATGAGATCGAAGCGGCGAT
>JBGTCC010000796.1:0-4351 GCA_041749055.1 Thermodesulfobacteriota bacterium
CCGATGGTATTCCCGACCACCACGTCGCCAAGCTCCGGCACGCGGCTCCAGGACAGCTTTCCTTCGGTGACTAACTCGACCAACGGCAGCGCCGCCGACTTGTCGGAATATTCCCGTTCCTGCTCCTGGCTGCCAACCACCGTGCGCGCGGCTTTCAAGTGCAAATCACGGCTCAACTCCGTCGGTTTGCCCATGCTACTGACATGAGTGCCAGCGTCGACCCAGTCGGCGGGAAAGATCGGCGTCAGCGAATTGGTCGCGGTGAGAATGACATCCATGCCGCGCACCGCTTGCTCCGGCCGGTCGACGCCGCGCACCGTAACGCCGAGCAATTGCTCGCCTTCGGCGCAAAACTTTTTTCTTCGCTCGGGATCGCGGCTCGACACGACAATCTCATTGATCGGGCGGACGGTTTGCAGCGCTTTGAGAATGCCGAAGGCATTGCGCCCCACGCCAAACAAGCCGAGCTTCTTAGAATCTTCCCGCGCCATATGCTTGGCCGCGATGGCGACGACTGCAGCCGTGCGCAGCGTGCCGAAGGGAAAACCCATGAAAGCCAACAGCTCGCCGCCGTCGGCGTCGAACAGTGTCGCGTACATTTTATCGCCGCCGCCAAGGCCGCTATTGGGCCCCAAGCGCACACCGACCCGGCGCTGCTTGAGCACCGCGCCAGAGACAATGCGCAAGGTTTTGCCCGGCCCGACGGTTATGTTGTAAGGCGCATGGGGCACGATCTGGCCGGCAACCTGCTGTCTATGAGCATCCTCGATCAACTCGATGGCCTGAGTAAGACCGAGCAGCGGTTTCAATTCATCACGACTTAGAAATAACGGCATAAATATCTCCAAACACTAAATAAAACATGTTCCAATCGTTCAAGCCGTTCCATCGCTACGCTCCGTTCAATTCGTCTCGGAGTTTCACCGCCCCAACCTCCGGTTCATTCCTCCACCGCGCTCGCGGGGGAGGATTAAGGAGGGGGTTGAACGATTTGAACGTTTGGAACGTTTTGAACGGCGGTTACGAAGTAACCGCTAATTCATGCGCCCGCTTGCCGAGCCTTCGTCCACCGCTCTTGGTCACGACTACGGTATCGCCCCACTGACAAATATACTCGCCGTCCGCCGAGATCGCCGACGGCTTGCAGATAAAAACCATATTCTCGCGCATCGCCACCGCCAGCTGGCGCGGGCTCTTGGCATGGGGCGTGATGATCGGTCCGTCATCCCCCTGGCCGCGGCCATGCATATTGAGCTCACCGCGGGCACCCGCCGCCGGGCCGCTTTTCGGCGCGGCGCTTTGCACGGCACTCTTGGTCAACTCGGCGAGCTCACCCACCGTCACACCGGGCTTCAAGTTTTCCACTACGCGATTGAAAACTTCCCGCTGCACTTTAATCAGCTCGGCCTGCACCGGATCGACCACTTCGACATACACCGGCTGCACGCCTTGAGCGCGATAGCCGATCCACGACGCTTCGACCTCATTGATGATCGCGTCGCCGCGCTCCAGCAGCCGCATGCTTGGCCGGGTCAGCGTGCGCTTGGGATTTTTCCCCGACACCCAGAAACAATGCACCGGCAACTCGGAACCGTTGCGCGTCATGGCGTAATGCATCGCCGCCCAGACTTCCCAATCCTTGACGCCGACCTTAGCCGCTTCGATCTCGGCTTGAATCGCCAGCTCGTTGATCTCCATCGACTTGGCGAGCACGCCGATCTCTTCGTCGCTTTTGACATAACGCACTTCGTCGAGGATCGCCGTGGCGTCGACCATTTGCGCCTGGGGGAAGCCTTCGCGGATCTGCTTCCAGGTGCCGTAAAAGATCGTTCCTTCCGGTGTGCGCGTGCCTTCGACCTCGCCAAGACCGGTAATGCCGATCCGGCCATGATCGACACCTAATTCCTTCAAGCGCTCGACAATCACCTTGCCGTAATTGCGTCGCGCCTCGCGCACGTCAGTGACCCAATCCTGCACCGTCGGCCAGCGCGGACCGGCCGACGTAGCGATCGCCGTCACTGCGCCGTCAATCGGAAAAACCGCCGCCAGATCGGGTTCGCCGCCGCCGCAGTGCGTCAAGTAGCGCGTGTTGGCCTGGTAGTCCGCCGAATGGCCGCTGTTCTGCGGCGTGACGATGACGTCGAGATTTTGCTGGCGCATCGACTCGCGGACAGCCTGCCATCGGCGGTCGCGTTCAGCGAGGGAAAAACGCGGATAGGGATAAAGTTCAGCCATAAAAATCTCTCAGCGAGTACGAATACCGAATACCAAATGGGAAAAATCCAACTCACCACGAAGCTCACGAAGGACATGAAGTTTCGGGTAATTAACGTTCCGAACTTCGTGATCTTTGCGTCCTCCTTCGAAAATAATTGTGCGCGGACGATCGCGCAACGAATTGGCACCAAGGTTCCGTCATACCCGCGAAAGCGGGTATCCAGGCGAATTCGGCGGAAACCAAACCTGGATTCCCGCCTGCGCGGGAATGACGATTCCGGCAGATAAGCATGTGGAGGGGAATCCATCCATTTTCATTGTCTGTAGACGAGCGTAAGCTCATGAACACTTCGTGGTAAATCATCTCGTTCCGAACTTTGCGCCTATTTGCGTTCTTTGCGGCCAATTCTTTTGTCGTTACACATCGATCACAACCAATTTCATATCGCGCTTGCCCAAGCGGCGCGCGCCGTTTTCGGTCACCGTCACGGTATCGCCAACGCTGGCGCGGCCTTTGCCCTGGATCGGCCGCACTTGGGGTTTGAGTATGAAGGTCATGCCGGCTTTCAGTTCGATCTTGGCAAAGCGCTCAAGATCCTTGTCGCCCATCAGCGCCGGTCCGTCGTCGCCGAGCCCGCGCGCGTGCATCATCGGATGGTTCCAGGAATAAGCCCCAGCGCCTTCCACCGTGCGCGTGTAGATATCGAACAAGGTGCCGAATGTCACGCCCGGTTTCATGGCAGCGAGGATCGCGTCAAAACAGTGTCGCGAGATCTCGACCATCGCTTGATAAGCCGGATCGGGTTTACCGACCACCGCCGGACTCACCGCTTGCGCGGCATAGCCGCCATATTTGGCTTCGATCTCACCGACAAGATTGTCACCGTTCTGAATTACGTAGTCGGTGGGCACAAAAGAGCTATTAAACAGATTGGGCCCGGCGCTGAGAAAAAACAGTGTCGGCAACTCGCCGCCGTTGGACAGCATAGCGTGCAGCATGGTCGCGTAGACTTCCTTTTCGCTCACCCCCGGCCGGGCGGATTGCTTCATCGCGTCGATCGCTGTCTCGATGATCGCCGCCGAGCGTTCCAACATGGAAACCTCCTCGGCGCTCTTAATGGCGCGAATCTCCTGCATCATATCGGTGGCATTGACGATCTTCGCTTGGGGAAATGCTTCTCGAATGTTCTGCACCGAAGTATAGGGAATAATCCCCTCCGGCGCGCGCACTAGACCGGCGAGACCGGAAATGCCGATGGTGCCCTTTTCCAGACCCAATTCTTTAATGCGCTCGATGGCGTTCTGACTCCAGCGGTTGCGCCCGTCGCGCACGTCACTCACCCAATTCTGTGCCTTCTGCCACCAGCCGGCGCGATTAAATACAAACGCCGTGACCTCGCCCTGGGCGGGGAAAACGGTAAACATCTCGGTGGCAAAACCGCCGATGTTGGTCAGATAGCGGGAATCGCCTTGCAGCTGCTCCCAGCGCCCGGTGTTCGCCGGCAGCAGCAACACATCGATGCCGCGCTTGGCCATCTCCGCGCGCACCAGTTGATAACGCCGGTCTCTTTCTTGAATCGATAACTGTGGAATCATTCTGTCCTCGCTTTGCTCGGAATCTCAGATCTCAAATTTCAAATTGCAAACTTCAGTCGCTTATAGTCTAAAGTTCTCGCCATGCGTCCGGCAACGAATTGAAGGAGCGCAGCGATTGAACGGCTTGAACGCTTTGAACTCGGTCACTTTCCGGATCGCTGCCGCGCGGCATTGATCAAATCGCCCACCGGCTTCCATTCCATCCAATCGTGCCGGCTGATTTCGATGTAGTCGATTTCTTTACGCCGGCGCGCCGCCTCGGGGACGACACTCAACGGCAGATCCTCGCGCATCGACGTCGTCGTCTCATCCTCGATGGTGTGGTTGGCGTTTCTGAAAGCGATCTGGCCTTCGCGGGATAAATACCAATTGATGAAAACCTTAGCGCCGTTCGGATGCGGCTGCGCATTCATCAAGCCGATCGCGCCATTATTAGAGCCGATGCCCGGCGCTTCTTTGAAATGGTACGGGCTGATTTCAGCGACCGGTAAGCCTTGTTCCTGCGCGCGCCGGAGCCGGCACAGAAAACATACCGGCT
>JBGTCC010000797.1:0-2698 GCA_041749055.1 Thermodesulfobacteriota bacterium
GCCATCTGCCCGCGGACATTCGGCGCAAATTGGTCTACACCCATGTGCAGAATCTCTACGATCTCGATATCCCGCATCCCGTGATGCAATAGAGGGCTGTCGCGGTAGAAGATCGCGAGAGACGCGCTTCCGGTGGCTCCAAGTCCGGAAGCGCGTATTTTTTCGTCGTTAGAGGAATTAGGAACAATAGTCTGAGGAGGTCTTATGGCGGCACGCTACGGTTCCGATCTGATCGTCGATTTGATGAAAGTTCTGGGCATTGAAGCGGTGGCGCTCAACCCCGGCTCGAGCTTCCGCGGCATTCACGACTCGCTGGTCAACTACGAGAGCGGCACCAAGCCCAATCCCGAAATGATTCTATGCTGTCATGAGGAGATCGCCGTTGCGGTCGCCCATGGCTACTTCAAGGCGACCGGCAAGATCATGCCCGCCATCGTGCATAACATGGTCGGCCTGCAGCACGCCTCCATGGCGATTTATAACGCCTGGTGCGACCGCACGCCCGTGATGATCATGGGCGGCACCGGGCCGATGAATTCGAGCAAGCGGCGCCCCTGGATCGATTGGATCCACACGGCTCAGGTGCAGGGCAATATCGTGCGCGATTTCGTTAAGTGGGATGACCAACCTTTCGGCGTCGAGGCGATTCCGTCATCGATGATGCGCGGCTATCGCATCGCCATGAGCGATCCCCATGGGCCGGTCTATCTTTGTTTCGATGTCAGCGATCAGGAGGCGCCCATCGACAAGGAAATTCCCCTGCCGGATCCGAGCCGGTTTCGTCCGCCCGCGCCGCTTCAGGCGGAAGCGGAAGCGATTAGAGAGGCCGCGCGATTATTAGCATCGGCACAGAACCCGGTGATTGTCGCCGATTACCTCGGCCGCAATCACGACGCGGTTCTAAGCCTGGTGCAACTTGCCGATCTTTTGTCGATTCCCGTGATCGACCTCGGCGCCCGGCTCAATTTCCCTAACACCCACGCGCTCAATCTCACCGGCAAGAATCAGGAGCTCGTCGCCAACGCAGATGTTATCATGGGGCTCGATGTGACCGATCTCTACGGCGCGCTGGTCAAACAAGATCCGGCGACGCATGCGGCGGTGCCGGCAACCAAGCCCGGCTGTAAAGTAATTCATGTCACCTTGGCCGATCTCGCGGTGCGCAGTTTGACCAGCGACTTTCAAGAGCTCGCGCCAGTGGATTTGCCGATCGTCGCCAATACCAAAGTATTCTTGCCGGCCTTGATAGAGGAGTTACAGCGCCAAAATAGAGTTTCCAAGAGCGTCGTCGAAGAGCGGCGCAAGGCGCTGGCGGCGCAACATGATGAGATGCATGGACGCTGGGAAAGTATTCTAAAAAGGCGCTGGGATGAAAAGCCCATCGCGCCGCCGCGGCTGGCCTACGAAGTCTGGCAGGCGCTCAAAAACGAGGACTGGCTCTTGGTCGCTGGCGCGTTCCGCGGTTGGCCCAGCCGTCTGTGGACCTGGGATAAACCGGGATTGTTTCTCGGTGGCTACGGCGGCGGCGGTTTGGGGTACGGCCCCGCGGCGTCCGTCGGCGCGTCCCTACCCTATCGCGGCACGGGCAAGATTTGCGTCAATATGCAGCGCGACGGCGAGATGCTTTATACTCCGAGCGCCATGTGGACCGCCGCCAACACCGGTGTGCCGCTGCTGACGGTGATGACTAACAATCGGGTTTATTATAATGACGTGGAGCATCAGGAAAAAGTCGCGATCACGCGCGGCCGCCCGGTGGAGAACAAACTGGTGGGGATGGAAATGGCCAAGCCAGCGGTGGATTTCGCCAACCTGGCGCGCTCCTTCAGTCTGCACGGCGAGGGTCCGATCACCGAAGCGGAGCAGATTCGCCCAGCGGTGGAACGGGCGATCAAAGTCATCAAAGAAGAAAAGCGGCCGGCGCTGGTTGACGTGTATATGCAGATGATCTGAACGAAAAAGTCCAATGGTTTTAAAGGTTCCGAACGTTCCAAACGTTCGAATTCGAGGTGAAGCCATGATTCGCTTTAAGTTAATTTCCGCGTTCGCTGCCGTGATTTTGATTCTGGCGCTGGCTGCCGCAGGGTTTGCGCAAAACAAACCGTTGAAAAAAATCCATGTCGGTGTCTCTGCGGTAAGCATGGGCAATATCATCCTCTATGTAATGAAAGAGGCTAGACTATACGAAAAGTATGGCCTCGATGCCGAGGTGATCACGATGAATGGATCGGGGATCTCCTCCAAAGCCCTGATCAGCGGCGGCATCGATATCGCGCCCATCGCCACGCCTACTGTCATTAACGCAAATCTAGCTGGTGCCGACATGCAGATCTTGGCCCATACACTCCCGGGCGTCGTCCATGCATTGATGGTGAAACCTGAGATCAAGAGAGTAGAAGATCTCAAAGGTAAGAAGATCGCCGTATCGAGTCTGGGTTCGCTGACTGATTTCCTTGTGCGTCATATCGCAAAGAAAAAAGGCCTGAACCCCGACCGCGATGTAACTCTAATAACGACCGGCAGCGACTCGGACCGTATCGTTGCGTTGAACAGTGGCGCAGTCGATGGCGCTGCCATGTCACATCCCGCGTATGGCCATGCACAAAAGATAGGCTTTTCTATGCTGTGGGACTCCGCGAAGGAAGTGCATTATCCTTGGATTGAAATTACCACGCGCCGCGCAATCGTTAAAAGCGAG
>JBGTCC010000798.1:0-4737 GCA_041749055.1 Thermodesulfobacteriota bacterium
ACCATCTGCCAGAGCGATTTGCCCAGGCGCGGCTGCACATAGGCGGTGGTCGACTGATACCACGCAGCCTTGGTCATATTTATTGCGCCGGGACTCGCATCAGTGGACATTTTCTGCCCCCCGATGACCGAACATGAAAACGAAAGAAATAACCCGCCGTGGAGCGACGATGGTCGCCAGATTGATTGGCTTGATAACCGATTCCTCCTCGATGACAGTAAAACTGCGATGACACAGTAACTTTATCCGCGGTCCGTACAGTTAGACGAATCTGAGACGACAATGCGGGTAACCGCAGAACGGTTGGACTAACCGGTCAGGTCCACACGCGAGATCCCGATGTCAACTTCACAATCGTTGGATTTGGCGCGCTGGGCAGCCTCTCCGGTTATCTTAGGCAGTGATTCGTGGCAGAGCTGATCACACCTCGGTCTTGAGTTTTTTCATCGAGTCTTTTCACCCGGCTTTGCGCGCCTGCAAAGCTCTTTCGATCTGTTCCTCGACCGCGCTCCTGGTTTCACCCAACACTTCGGAAATTTCACACACCAGTAGCTTCTTCGCTCGTTCCAAAGTCTGCCGTTCATGGGGCGCCAGCGTCTTGGTCTCGTGCAAGTCGGTGAGCGACTCGACGATCTGCACCAGGTCCGATGCCGACCCGGAACCCAACAGCTTGCCGTTATCGAGGGCGCGCTGCTTCCAGTTGCGCGCTGTGGAGGGTGGCGGCGTTACTTTGCCCGGCTGGCTCAAACGGCCGAGCAGTTTGGGAATCTCCGACTGTTTGAGCAACTGCCGGATGCCCAATCCAGTGATCTTGTCGACCGGAATGAACAATTCCCCACCGTTATCTTCGAGGGGGGCCAGACGGTAGAACGCCGTCGATGTGCCGCCAACCTGTTTGTTGACCACCGCGCCGATCACACAAGGTCCGTGACTCGGCAGACTGACTTTTTCGCCAATGCTCAATGTCATGCAATTCTCCTCTGTTAGTTGGGCGCCGCGAGACTCAAAATCTCAACCGTTCAACTTCCCTCGGGTATAGACAAAGGTCCAAGCACGCGATCCGGAAACCGCGCGTCTGATCGCACCGCGTCTCCGCAAGGGGTCAGAAAACGACGATACCGGCAGCGAACTCAAGATCGCCGTACCGATCGAAATCCGAGCGATTGCGCAACACCGGTCCAATCAGTTCGTTGACTCGGACTGCTCCGCGGCTTGCTCCGCTTCCCGCTCTAGCTGCAAGATATCCACATCCAAACTGTTTTCCCCCGGCACCTTCTCATTCTTGCGTTCCAGCCGCCGGGCTAATTTTAGCTTATGTTTTTCTTTGCGCGCGTTTTCTTTCTGCCGTTTTTGAAATGTCTCAGTACCCATAACCGCTCCTTTCAATCATTAAGAGTTGTCGTCGGTTGGTCACCATGGTGTCCAAGCCATTCGAGCATGGCGTGAATGCTCCCCGTCGCCAAACCGATGCTGGTATCCGCCGCGCCGTAGTAGAGATGGACCGTGTCGCCGTCCGGCGCAATCGTGTAACCGCAGGGGAAAACCACGTTGTCCACGTCGCCGCGCTGCTCGTAGATTTCTTGCGGGCCGAAAATCCATTCGTCGCCGCGCTTTATGCAGTGCTCCGGCGCCTGCAAATCGAACAGCGCAAGTCCGAGCCGGTAGATCGAACCGGCCGCCGTTTGCCGCACACCGTGGTATATCACCAGCCAGCCCCGCGCGGTTTCGATGGGCGGCGGCGACAAGCCGATTTTATTGGCATCCCACCACGAGCCTTTGCGCGCTTCCAGCATCAACTTGTGATTACCCCAGTGATGCAAGTCCGGAGAAAAGGACATCCACATATGCGCCCGCGGCGCGCTGACCGGACGATGGATTAACGCCCACTGCCCGCCGATACGACGCGGAAGCAACGCCGCATCTTTGTCTTCCGGCGACATAATAACGCCGTAGCGTTCGTAGCTGTGAAAATCTTGAGTGAGCGCTAGAGACACGCCCGGGCCATCGCGTGAGAATGCGGTATAGATAACCGCATACTTGCTTAATTCCGGGAGATAAGTGATGCGCGGGTCTTCAATCCCCCACACTTCTTCGGGAAAATTTTCCGGGTTGGCCTGCAGTGTCGGCCGGGATTCGATGCGCCAGTTGTCCACACCGTTGTCGGAACGGGCGACGGTAAAATGTGAATGGCCGCGACGATCTTCGACGCGGCACAAGAGCAGCGTGGTGCCGTCGGCCAACCGCGTCGCGCCGGCGTTGAAAACACTATTCACCGGATAGGGCCAATGGGCGGCGCTCAGGATCGGGTTGAGCTTATTACGGCGAAAAAGTTCCGGGTGCTGATTGTTCATCAAGCTCCTGTTTCTACGGATGCCAATGTTGTTTCAGCCAAGCGCAGTTCGAGTACGGCTTGGAGAAATGCGAGGGAAGATTCCGCGCCCTGATTCTCGTTCGGACGGTCGGCATGCAAACCGTCTCGACAACCACCCGTGGTCGGATCATAAATCGGCAGGTCGAGATCGTTGCGCCCGAGGAACCAGTCGAAGGCGCGGCGCGCTTCTTTGTACCAACTCTTGTCTGCCGTGATCCGGTGCGCCTCGAGGCAAGCCGATACCATGGCCTGAGCCTCCACCGGCTGCTGATCGAACCGGGCGCGCACACCGCCGCGTTGGTAAAAACCGTTGGAGCCGATGGGCACGAAATGGCCGCCGGCCTCGTCAGCGCGTTGTAAGCCCGCCAGCCAACGGAGCGACTCAAGTCCAGCTTCGGCCATGTCGTTATTAGGAATGCCATGACCGCACATGAGCAGAGCGTGGGGCAGCGCGGCGTTACAATAGGTCAGCGATTGTTCATACCAGCGCCATGTGTCAGAGCGATTTTTGCGATATAAATCGAGCAACCGCCCGGCCAGCTCTTCACGCACCTGAGTTATGGTTCGATCCCCGGCAAATCGTTGAAGGTATTCGTTGATGCCAATCAGCGCGAATGCCCACGCCCGCGGGCTGGTCGTGTCGAGCACCGCCGGCAACGACTTCTCGAAAACCCAGCCGGCCATGCTTTGCATCGCCGGCGTGTTGGAGTGGCCCAAAACGGTGCCGAGCGCCCACAAGGTGCGGCCGTGACTGTCGTCAGAGCCGTTTTCCTCCAGCCAGTTGCGCTGATAGTCCATGAAGTTTCGAAAGCGTCCGGTCTTCGCGTTGAATGCGTACCAGACGAAGGCGAAATAGCGCGACATGAGATCGGCCGTCTCCTCACTGCCGAGTTCTTCCAAGAAGGCGCTTACTATCAGCGCGCGCGCATTGTCATCGATGGTGTACCCCTCCTGATAATTGGGCACGGTGAAAATGGCGTGTTGAAACATGCCGGTATCATCGGTCATGCGACGCAAGTGATCGAGTTTGAGCGGCGGCAGCTCGACCGGCCGCTTATCTAGTGCTTGGACGACAAAACCGGGAGGAGTAAAGTGGCGCCGTTCGGTTCGGGCGCGCTCAAAACTCTCCATGTAGCGGCGTGCCACCTGCGGCCAGATCATCTCACGGCCATAGAGATAAGCGCGCTTGCGCATGCTATGGCGCTTGGCCTCGTTGCCGAGCAAATCGATCACCTGCTCGGCCAACGCCGCCGAATCGCGAAACGGCACCAGCACGCCGCGTTCTTCGGCGAGCATTTCCTCGGCGTGCCAATAGGGCGTTGAAATCACCGCTTTGCCCGCCCCAACGGTATACGCCAGCGTGCCCGAGACGATCTGCGCCGGGTTTAGATAAGGTGTGATGTAAATATCCGCCGCGCCAATGAACTCGACCAGTTCTTCCAAGCTGACAAAGCGATTGTAGAAGATCACTTGGCCTTCGACGCCTTTCTCTTGCGCCAGCCATTGCAGCGACAAGCGATAGGTTTCGCCGTCGTGACGCAGCACATGCGGATGGGTCACGCCAACGATGAAGTAGACCACGTTGGGATGCTTGGCCAGGATCGCCGGCAAAGCGGCGATGACATTTTCGATACCCTTGTTGGCCGAGAGCAAGCCGAAGCTGAGCAAGACGATCTTGCCCTCGACACCGAACAGGTCTTTGTGAAAACTCGGATCGACAAACGGCAGATCGGGAATACCGTGCGGGATGAGATCGATCTTCTCCGGGGCTACCTGATAGATTTCTTGCAAGAACTCCGCGCTGCGTTTGCTCATCACCACCAAGCGATCCGATAGGCCGGCGACTTCAGTCAACACGCGCCGTTGCTGCGCATCGGGTTCGCGCAAGATCGTGTGCAGCGTCGTGACGATCGGCATGCGCAGATCGCGCAGCAGCGTCAGGATATGGCTGCCGGCCCGGCCGCCGAAGATGCCATATTCGAATTGCAGGCTGATCAGGTCCACCCCGTTGATGTTTAAGAAGTCGGCGGCGCGCCGGTACGACTCGATGTCTTTCTCGGTCAACTCAAAGCGTACACGCGGGGGATAGGCGTAGCCGCCTTCGATGTCGTTGACCGGCACGGCGATGCAAGTCGTGTCGCCGTGCTCGGCCGCGATCGCTTCACACAGGTCGGTGGTAAACGTGGCGATGCCGCATTGCCGCGGCAAGTAGTTGCCGACAAAGGCGATGCGATTGATCGCGGCACTTTTAAGACCCTGTGGCATGGGAGAGCGCTCCTAGCCGGCGGTATCGCCTAGCGGTTCTCAGTCGTGGTCAAGCCCAAAAACGCGAAGAGGCGGTTACCCTAGGCACCGCCTCATCGAAA
>JBGTCC010000799.1:0-1985 GCA_041749055.1 Thermodesulfobacteriota bacterium
CTCAGCTTCTGATCGATCTCCTTGGGCGTGTCCGAGAGCATGATGGCGTTGCCATAGCTCTTGCTCATCTTACGCCCATCGAGTCCTGGAAGCTTCTGGGTCTCGGTCAGCAGAACCTCCGGCTCAGGAAAGATCGGCGTGTAAACCTGATTAAAACGGCGCACGATCTCGCGGGTCAACTCCACGTGGGGCGCCTGGTCGACACCTACGGGAACCTTGTTGGCCTTATACATCGTAATATCGGCCGCCTGAAGCACTGGATAACCGAGAAAACCATAGGTCGACAAATCCTTGCCGACCAACTCCTTGATCTGATCTTTATAAGTCGGGTTGCGCTCGAGCCAAGGGACCGGCACGATCATCGAATAGAGCAGATGCAGCTCGGCATGCTCTTTCACCCGCGACTGGCGAAACAGCACCGCCTTCGCCGGATCGAGGCCGACGCTCAACCAATCCATGACCATCTCGATGGTGTTCTGATTGATTCCCTGGGGCGTCGCATAGTCGGTCGTCAGCGCGTGCCAATCGGCAACGAAAAAATAGCATCGATAATCGTCTTGAAGCTTGAGCCAATTGGTCAGCGCGCCAAAATAATGTCCAAGATGAAGCCGTCCGGTGGGCCGCATGCCGCTAACGATGGTGTCCATTTCTCCTCAATTGAGCATCCTTCGAGCTTCAGTCGAAAGATGATAATGACTGCCCCGACTCAAAGCCGGCATTCGTTTTTTCCGTCATTCCAGCGCAAACCGGAATCCGGGCTCGGTGTCTTCCCTAAATAATACCCAAATAAAGTCTCAGCAAAAATTCCGTCGGCGGGCCAATGATCCGGTCGACCACGCGGGTATACAAGAGCGCGATCAGTATCAACATGCCGAAGCGTTCAACGCCGGCGACCTTGGACGACCAGGGTTCTGGCAAGAGACCGACTAACACTCTGCCACCGTCCAACGGCGGCAGAGGAAAAAGATTGAACACCGCCAACGAGATATTGATCAACAAACCGGCCTGCGCCATCAACACCAGTGTCGTTAAGAAAGGTGACCCGGCCAAAGCGCCGCGAGTCTGCGGCAGAAAGATGCGCCAAAAAAGAACGAATGCGAAGGCCAGCACTAAATTCATCACTGGCCCGGCCAGCGCCACCCAAACCATGTCGCGCTTGGGATTGCGCAGATTGTAGAAATTCACCGGCACCGGCTTGGCATAACCGAAGACAAACGGCGAACTGACAAAAATCAACATCGCCGGAACCAGGATTGTGCCAAACAAGTCGATATGCTTGATCGGATTGAGCGTCAGCCGGCCCAAATTTTTAGCCGTGGGGTCACCCAGGCGGTTAGCCACCCAGCCATGAGCAACCTCATGAAAAACCACAGCTACAAGAACTGGAAACGCCCAAACGGCAATTTTCTGGATGGTGTCTTCCAAATACCTTCTCGCGGGGAACTACTATATAGAAATACGGTATGAAATGCCAAAACACAAGGCGAGCGCGGGCTATTCGGGGCGGTGCAACTTAGTATTGATAGACTCACCCTCAGGCGGTTTCCTCGGAACGAGTGCCGGGGGAAACCGGTCGATGGAGGAAGGCAACTGCACTTCCCCTGAGCGATTGGGAATGCGACGGGGAAGAGGGCGGCATCCTCAAGTTGTCCACGCGGACGAAATCGATGCCACTATACGGAGCAAAGGTCACAAGCTCCAGTCGCTTCCAGTGAAACAAATCCGCCGATACGGCGAGGGCGATTCTGCAAGTCATCGGCGACATCGGTCCCCGGCAGGGCCAGCGCAAGCGAGGCGAGCGTGGTGTCATGGAGGACAAACACGCCGATGCCGCGTTCCATCCGCACGATGGTCTTGTGCTTCCGTGACCTGCGCAGGAGCGCCGCGTTATCGACGCTTTGGTACTGGCTAATCCACTTCAATCGGTTTAAAGATATTCGCAGCGAGCAACTTATCTTCAATGACATTCCCGACTCTTCTCTTCG
>JBGTCC010000800.1:0-2308 GCA_041749055.1 Thermodesulfobacteriota bacterium
CCGTCAAACTGGGGATCAAATTGTAAAACTGAAAAATAAAGCCGATGTGGCGCGAGCGCCACACCGCCAGTTCGGTCTCGTTCAGTTCCGTCACATCGATGCCGGCGATGAGAATCTTTCCCGACGTCGGCTTGTCAATGCCGGCAATCAGATTAAGCAGCGTCGTCTTACCCGAACCCGACGGTCCCATGAAGGCGATAAATGCGCCTTCGGCAATCTCCAAATTGATGTTGCGCAAAACTGGGATCTCCAGACTATCGCGCTGATAGGATTTGTAGAGATCCTGGACTTGGATGAGCGGAGCGGCCATTTTTTGCGGCGCAGCTATTTGGTTTTTTGCGAAACTTTGACGCCGTCTTTGAGGTGATCGTCGACTTTAACGATGACTTTGTCGCCGTCTTTGAGTCCGTTCTTGATCTCGACAAGACTGGCGAGTTTTTGTCCAACGGTCACTGGCACCTCAACGGCATGCTCATCGCGAATCTGATACACCACCGAGCGCCCGTTGCGCGTCGCCACCGCCCCGGCCGGCACGGTGAGCACTGGTTTCGTTTCAGCAGCACTAAGACCCGTGCCGGCCGCAAGAAAAGTGATTTTCGCGCTCATCTCCGGCAATACCTTCTGGTCGTATTCGCGGAACTTGATCTTCACCAACACCGTCGCCTTGGCGCGGTCGGCGGTCGGAACAATTTTCGTAACGTAGCCCGGATAACGCTGCTGCGGGTAGGCATCTAAAGTAATCTCACAGGGCTGTTCGGCGCTGACGCGCGTGATGTTAGCTTCGGAGACATCGGCATCGACTTCCAAGGATAACATGTCGGCGATGGTCACCACCGCAGCTCTGGAACTGGCCGCCCCGGCCAAGGGCGCGACGATCTCGCCCACATCGGCGTTCTTTTCGAGCACAGTGCCGTCGAAGGGCGCGATGATGCGGGTGTTGTCCACCGCGACGTCAGCCTCTTGTAAACCGAACTTCGCCGATTCGATGGTCGCCACCACACGCTTATAGCGCGCGTCGGCGATATCATACTCGGCCTGAGCGATGAATCCCTGCTTGAGCAAGATGCGCATGCGCTCCAGATTTTTCCTGGACTCGTACAAATCAGCTTCCACGACGCGCAAATCTTTCCGCGCCCGTTCCCGGGCCGCGACGACATCGCTGTCCTCAAGCCGGGCGATCACCTGGCCCTTTTTGACCTTGTCTCCTTCATCGACACCGAGATATACCAGCCGCCCCGTTCCCTTTGAAGCCACTGCCGCTTTGCGCCGCGCCACCACATAGCCGCTCGCCGTAAGGACGGCGTTGGCCTGCGATGGCGAACTCATCGACGCCGTGGCCAGCTGCACCTCGATGCCAGGGTCAAAAATATCCCTGAGAAATAACCCAGCCGCGGCCAGAGCGGCGACCGCCAACGACCAAACGACGAATTTGCCGAAAGAGCGAGACTTGCGCGGCGCTTGTGGGCCTTGAGACGACCGATCGATGCGCAGAGACGAGAGATCCGCGTCCTTAGTTGCCATGAGCTTCGTGTTTTAGCCTACGGTTAAATTACGGTTTTTCAAGACGGCCACGAAATGTTAACTTTTCGTGTCATGACGCAAACTACGACATGGAATCCGGCCAGCTACGCCAAAAACGCCCGCTTCGTTGCCGACCTCGGCGAGCCGCTGCTGGCATTGCTCGACGGCAAACCCGGCGAGACCATTCTCGATCTCGGCTGCGGGGATGGCTGTTTGACTGAAAAGATCGTCGCATCAGGCTGCACAGTGTACGGCTGCGATGCCAGCCTGGCGCAGCTTCAAGCGGCCCGCCAGCGCGGCATTCAAACTCTCCTAATGGATGGCCAGCAGCTCGGCTTCAAGCGCCGCTTCGACGCGGTTTTCACCAACGCCGCGCTGCACTGGATGAAGAAGGCTGACAAAGTTGTCGAAGGCGTGGCCAATTCAGTCAAATCCAGCGGCCGCTTCGTCGGCGAGTTCGGCGGCAAAGGCAACGTCGAAACCATCCGCCAGGCTTTGCATAGCGCATTGCGAAAACGAAGCATCGATCCATGGAGCATCGACCCGTGGTACTATGCTGCGCCCGAAGAGTACACTGCCCTTTTGCGGCGCTATGGATTCACGGTCGACTATATTGAATTGATCCCGCGCCCAACCAAACTACCGGGAGACATCCTCGGCTGGCTCGAAGTCTTCGCCCAACCGTTCAGCAAAGCCGTCGCCGAAGGCGAAAGGGCGCAGTTTCTCACTGAAGTCCGTCACGATCTCGAACCTAGGTTGCACAAAGCGGATGGCAGTTGGTACGCGG
>JBGTCC010000801.1:0-3379 GCA_041749055.1 Thermodesulfobacteriota bacterium
GTTCAAAATTGTGTAGCTTCGCTATCGAGTGTTATTGCGGCATTAACTCCGCGGCGGTGAGGCTGCCAGTGCCGGCGGTTATGCTGGCGAGGTTACGCGGTTTGCGGTCAGAAACGGGCAAGAAGCGTAGTCCATCGCAATAGGTCGTAGGTACGAACTTCTCTGGTGCGCTGAAAATCGCACGGGGACCCCGTTGGAAGCCGAAGGAGAAGGATATGCGAAAGAATAAATTACCGTGCTTGATTATATCCGTGCTTGGACTGGCCGCGCTGCTGAGCGCATTTCCGGTACAGTTGAGCAGCCAACAGGGCGTCACGGTGCAGATCGACAATGACGACATCGGCGGCGTGGTGACGAGCGCCAAGGGGCCGGAAGCCGGCGTGTGGGTGATCGCGGAAACCACCGAGCTGCCGACCCGATTCGCGCGCATGGTGGTGACCGACGATGGCGGGCGCTATGTCTTGCCGGACTTGCCCAAGGCCAATTACAACATTTGGGTGCGCGGCTACGGCTTGGTCGATTCGCCTAAAGTGAAGAGCGCGCCGGGCAAGATTCTTAATTTGAAAGCGGTCATTGCGCCCAACGATGCTGCGGCGGCGCAGATTTATCCGGCGATTCATTGGTATTCGATGATGAAGATTCCGGAGAAAAGCGAGTTCGGCGGCGAGGGGACAGTTACCGCGAAACTGACGCAAGACGGATATTTGAATCAGATGAAATCTAACGGTTGCGCCAACTGCCATGCGATCGGCACGCGCGCCACGCGCACCTTTCCCCAGAATGTGCCGTTCCCGCTGGGCAAGTTCGCCAATTCCGAGGAGGCATGGTTTCGCCGCATCCAGTCGGGACAAGGCGGCGTGCCGATGTTCGCTCGTATGACCAAGGATCTCGGCGCCATCCCGATCAAATATTTGGCTGACTGGACCGACCGCATCGCCAAGGGCGAGTTGCCCCATACGAAACCGACACGTCCGCAAGGCGCCGAGCGCAACATCGTTGTGACGACGTGGGATTGGCTCGATGACAAGCATTACCTGCACGATCTGATCGCTTCGGACCGGCGCTTTCCTACGGTCAACGCCTACGGTCCGGTTTACGGCTCCACTGAATTGAGCGTCGATATCATTCCGATCTTGGATCCCAAAACCCATACGGTCAAGCTTTTCCCGGCGCCGGTACGCGACGCCGATACGCCGGGGGTGAGCGAGAAACCGATGCAGCCTTCGCCCTACTGGGGTAACGAAGTGGTGTGGAAAAGCAAGGCGAACAATCACAACGGCATGTTCGATCGCCATGGCCGGGTGTGGTTTGCCGCGCGGATGCGCGCTCCAGAGACTCCGGCCTTTTGTAAAAAAGGCTCGGACCACCCTTCGGCCAAAGCCTTTCCGACCGAGCGCAACAACCGCCAGCTGACGCTGCTCGATCCCAAAACCATGAAGTACAGCTTCGTCGACACCTGCTTCAGCAGCCATCATTTGCAATTCGACGCCGAGGATAGATTGTGGACTAGCGGCGGCGGCCAGGTGGTCGGGTGGCTCGATATGAAAAAATTCGACGAGACCGGCGATGCGGCGAAGTCGCAGGGCTGGACGCCGATGATTCTCGATACCAACGGCAACGGCAAACGCGACGAATATGTCGAGCCCAACCAGCCGGTGGATTCCACCAAAGATAAGCGGATCGTGGCGGGTTTTTACGCCGTGATGCCGAGTCCGGCGGACGGTTCGATCTGGGGTTCGGTGAATGTGTTTCCCGGATCCGTGGTCCGAGTCATGCCGGGGCCAAATCCGTCCGAGACCGCGCTCGCGGAGATCTACAACATTCCTCTCCCAGGCTTTGGCATTCGCGGTGCCGACATCGATAAGCAAGGCGTGGTCTGGGCGTCGCTCTCGAGCGGCCATCTCGCCAGCTTCGACCGGCGCAAATGCACAGGCCCGCTCAATGGGCCGAAGGCGACCGGCAATCACTGCCCCGAAGGCTGGGCGTTTTTTCAATATCCCGGTCCCGGCTTTCAGGGCATCGGCGAAAACAGCGCCGAGTCGAGCTATTACTCCTGGGTCGATCAGCATAACACCTTCGGCTTGGGCGAGGATGTGCCGATGTCGTCGGCCAACTTACACAATGGCCTGGTCGCCATGAAGGACGGCAAGATGATCCTGTTGCGCGTGCCCTATCCTGTCGGCTTCTACGCAAAAGGTTTCGATGGGCGCATCGACGATGCCAAAGCCGGCTGGAAGGGCCGCGGCTTGTGGAGTTCGAGCGGCGACCGCGCGCCCTGGCTGATGGAAAACGGCAAGGGTTCCAAACCGCTGGCAGTGCATTTCCAATTGCGGCCCGATCCACTGGCTAAGTAATCCGGTTCGGCGTAAAAAGGTTCGCGGGTGTTCGATCAGTTCAAAATCAACCAGAGACAGAGGAGCGGGTTATGAGAGCGAAAAAACTAGCGAGAGGTGGTTTGCTAGCACTGGGTCTTGCCGCGCTACTATGCGCCTATCCGGTGCAATTGAGCAGTCAACAAAGCGTCACGGTACAAATCGACAATGACGACATCGGCGGCGTGGTTACGAGCGCCAAGGGGCCGGAAGCCGGCGTGTGGGTGATTGCGGAGACCACCGAGCTGCCGACCCGATTCGCTCGCATGGTGGTGACCGACGATGGCGGGCGCTATGTGCTGCCGGATTTGCCCAAGGCCAACTTCAGCATTTGGGTGCGCGGCTATGGTCTGGTGGATTCGCCCAAGGTTAAGAGCGCGCCGGGTAAGATTCTGAATTTGAAAGCGGTTATTGCACCAAACGATGCGGCAGCGGCGCAGTATTATCCGGCGATTCATTGGTACTCGATGATGAAGATTCCGGACAAGAGCGCGTTTGGCGGCAAGGGGAATATTCCCGCCAAGATTGGCTATACCGACTGGATGAACTCAATGGTGAAGAGCAACGGCTGCATCGGCTGCCACCAGCTGGGGCAGTTGTCGACGCGCACCTTTCCAAAGGACGTGCCGCACTCGATGGGCAAGTTCAGCAACTCGACGGAGGCGTGGTTCCGCCGCATCCAGTCGGGACAATCGGGCGAGTCGATGTTTAACACGTTGGTCACCCAGATGGGCGCCGCGCCGATGGAATATTTTGCCGACTGGACCGACCGCATCGCCAAAGGCGAGCTGCCCCATACGACGCCGCTACGGCCGCAAGGGGTGGAGCGTAACATCGTCGTGACATCGTGGGAGTGGCACAACGAAAAGAAATATCTACATGACCTGATCGCCTCCGATCGGCGTTATCCGACCGTCAACGCCTATGGGCCGCTTTACGGCTCCGCCGAGTACAGCACTGATACGATTCCGGTTCTAGATCCGAAAACGCATACCGTGACAAATTTC
>JBGTCC010000802.1:0-4877 GCA_041749055.1 Thermodesulfobacteriota bacterium
CGCGGCTAGAAATGCAGTTTCAATATTCTTAGGACCTGAGACGTCTAGATATTGAAGCTGCACCTTGAGAGCCCGTGCGGCGAGTTCCGTCTCCTTTAACATTTGGGCGTTGCCTGCTCTGGTCGAATTACCCATGACAGCCACACGCGCGAGTTTCGGTACGATCTCCTTTAGCAGCTCGAGCTGTTTCCCGCTTATTTCCGGCGAGAGGGCCGACAAACCGGTAATGTTCGCGCCCGGCTGCGCAAGGCTGGCGACGAATCCCGATCCCACAGGGTCGTCGTCAACGGCCATGACAATTGGAATGGAAGAAGTTGCTTCTTTGGCGGGACGCGTTACTGTCGGACCGCCCGAAACGATGACATCGACTTTTAGGCGTGCCAGCTCGGCCGCGAGCGCTGGGAGTCGATCTAGTTTTCCATCTGCATATCGCCACTCAATGACAATGTTGTTTGCCCCTTCATGATACCCAAGCTCGCGCAACCCCTGCCTGAACGCTTCGACGCGGGCCGAGATCGTGGTCGGGGAGACGGCACTCAAGAACCCTATCCGGGGGATTTTCACTGGCTGTGCCCCCGCCCCGCTCGCGGATCCTACGACGGCACTAACGAGAACGACAAACCCCGCCCATTTTGGATTTGCAATTTTGGATTTTGGATTGCCGGAATAAGAGAGACCAAATCGTATTCGAATTTTCTTGTGCATTTGTCTTGCTCCCTAATCCAAAATTTAAAAGCGGCCCCGCAGACTAAAATCCAAAATTCTTCACGGCCACACCGATTTGATGAATCCCGTGGCTTCCAGCTCATCCATGAAGCTCGGGTCCATGAACTCTTCGGCTTTGCGGCCTTTGGCTTTGGGGTTGTTCTCGGCGATCAGACTCAAAGAGTTCTCGACGCCTTTGGGATTGATCTTGGGGATTTTCTTAATGTAGCGGGAAGCAAAAAGGTCGTGGGTCGTCGCCAGCATGTCGCGGTCGGTGACGCCGCCGTATTTTCTGAGCGCGCGGATGCCGAGCTCGCGGTCGGTTAAAAGTCTTTTGGTGCCTTCGATGTAGGCTTTGAGAAAGCGCAGCACCGTGTCGCGGTTGGCATTGGCATAGCGGCGGCTGACGACGACTGTCGTTGCCGGGCTTTCGAATCCCGATTCGGCAAAGTCAAGCAGAGTTTTCAGATTAAACTTTTCCGCGTGGACGGAAGTTGGAAACGACACCATGCCGCCGTCGACGGTCTTTTGCGCGATGGCGACGGCGATGTCAGGCATGCGGCCGATCTGGACAATCTTCACGTCCTTTTGCGGCTCCAAGCCCCAATTTTTCAGCGCGGGACGAAGCAGCAAGTCGGTCAGCGAACCGAAGCCTGTGACCGCAAGGGTTTTGCCTCTGAGATCCTGCGGTTTGGCGATGCTCGGGCTGACCATCAGCTTCATGATTTGGTTGTCGATGGAGCTGGCGACTTGAATCAAGTCGGCGCCGCCAACCGACGCTTGCAGATAAACCACCGAGGACACCGTCGAGATGTCGAGCTGGCCCGAGACATGGACTTGCACCAGTTTCACGCCTTGGACGTAAACCATTTCACTGTCGAAGCCGTATTTTTCCAAAAGGCCGGCTTCTTTGGTGGCGAACAGCGGATAGAACGCCGCGCTCGGCGAGGGATAGCCGACGCGCAACTTTGATAGCGTGGCGGCGGTAGCCGGGAAATGGATAATTGAGAATGAAAAATTGACAATTAAGAAGAACAGGAATCGTTTCATGGTTGCACCTGCATCGAGGTTTTCAGCAATATAGCCAGCGCGCTAAAGATTGAAAAGTTGCTGTGCGTTGGCGAATAGGAGTTTGTCCTTTACCGCCGGTTTGAAGTTCATCTTGTCAAAGCTCGCCAGGGCTTTTTCCAAATCGACATAAGGGAAGTCGGTGCCGAAGAGCGCTTTGTCTTGCAGCCGGCCGCCGATGGCTTTTTGGAACAGCTCGGGAAGCTGTTCCGCGAGATAGCCAGAGGTGTCGACGAAGAGATTCTTTTTGTGCGTCACCACGCCGATCAGTTCTTGCTCCCAGGGCCAACCGGGATGGGCGGCGATTATTTTCATCTTGGGGAAATCGCGGGCGAGAGTGTCGAGGTGAATCGGCCGGCCATAATCGAGGGCGATGCCGCTACCGCCGTCGGTGTTGGCGCCCAGGACCGTGAAGCCGACATGGAACAATGCCGGCTTGGCGCTCGCCTGGATGATCTCCCAAATATCGTAGAAGCGTTGGTCGTTGGGATAAAAGCCTTGATCGGGCGGATGAAACTTGAAGCCTTTGACCTTGGGGTTTTTTACCAACTCTTCCGCATAGCGCGCGACGGCGGTTAAATCCGCCGCGCTGGTATCGAGGGCGGCGAGAATGCCGGTAAAGGTTTCGGGAAACTGATTTGCCAGATCGAGCACATGTTCGTTGCTGTTGCGCGCGCCTTCGTTGACCGTCGACGGGTGCCAGCCGATCAAGAGCGCTTGCACGTCGTTCTTCGCATAAAGAGCGGCAAAGCCTTCCGGTGTCTGCGGGATGTCCTTCAGATCCCGGCGAAAATAGCCGCAGGCGTGATGGTCGAGGCCGCGGGTGCTGGGATGGACGTGAACGTCAAAGGCTTTCATGGAAGCTCGCTTTTTGAACTCAGAAGCGTGGGTAAAAAGTATTGTTGCCGCCGGTCGTCTCGCGGAGGCTTGCAGGAATCTCCAGGAGACTCTGGCCGAGCATGCGATTGGTCTTCTCCAACTCCTCTCGCAGCACTGCAGCCCCCGTCGCATCGATCTGTTTCAATGGCGGCTGCGGCATCTTGATCCCCTCGGTGGCGACGAAATCGACGGTGGCGGGCGTCTCACCGAGCTCCGCGACGCGCGCGGCGGCGACTAACATCGAAGTCATGAGCGCGCGTTTGACGTTATCGTCGTCGAGAGATTTACCGGGAGTATCGGCCAACTCGTAGATCCGCGGATTGGGCTTCTGATCGATGTAGAACCTCGGGTTGTCTTTGGCGAGGCGGCTAAGCAACCGTGAAGAGCGCAGAAAGGTGTCGCCGCGCAGTTCCGCCATGATGCGCGTGACATCTTCGACGATGGACGGCTTCCAGCTGTCGAAGCTGATGAACGGCGGCAGCAGCTTCAACTCCTTCGCGGCCTGGTCGACCTGGTCGATGCGCGCACCCAGTTCGAGCAAGCGCACCGCCATGACGGCGTAGATCATCAGGATCCCGTTGGAGACGAAGCCGGAGATATCTTGCACCGGCACGGGATCGCGTCCGAGAGTTTTCAGGAAAGATAGGATCGCTTCCCGGTTCGGCGCGCTCATGTCGCCGCTGACGACTTCGACCATCTGGGTGTAGAGCACAGGATTGAAAAAGTGCGTCAAGGCAAAATTCTCGCGGTTGACGATCCCCTCGCGCATTAAAGTTGCGCGGGTGACCGACGATGTGTTGGTCGCCAGCAGGCCGGTAAAACCGGCGTCGCGGAGCGCTTTGTAGACAGAGAGTTTGACCTGAGGTTTTTCCGACACCGCTTCGGTGACCAGATGCACTTGCGCCAACGCGGCTATGCCGTCGGCGGGTACGAGCAATGATCGAAGATTGTCGATCTCGCATACCGAAATGCGATTGCGCTTCTGCAAGCGCTCAATGGTCTGCTCGCGCCGGTCGGTTAGCGCATCCATCATTGATTGCGCTGCGTCATAGGCCAGCGTGCGAAAGCCTTTCATGGCGTAGAGAAAGGCGATGTCGAAGCCCATGACGCCGAGGCCGATGACGCCGACAGTTTTGATTTGAGTTTCCATGTGAATGTTGCTGCAGTGAACTGGACTCGACCGGAAATATCATAGGCACAGGAGCAACACAATGTGAACGGGCTCGGTTGCGCGTCGGTTGGGTGGTCCGGCGAGATTTCTCGCTGCGCTCGAAATGACAATTAGAATCTCGCTCGGGGACGTTTCAAAATCGCTTGGCGCTTCGACCGAGTCTAGGGCTGGCTTCAGGCGAAGTCATAGGCCGTCATACCGGCGAAACCCGGTAGCCATCTTCGTCCTTGGTTCGCCGGCAATAACCCTGGATGCCGGCCTACGCCGGAATGACGGAAATAAGAGTTGACTTCCAGTCGATGACCTCACAATCCCTCGGCATGAAACCGAGAGCCGATCAAAGGGCGGGTGTGAACTCAAACGACGCGAAGGATCTTTTGCCCATCGGGCTAGCGGGAAATCCTGCCTTGACTTGGTTTGGCCCGTTCTCTAAGTTCAGCCACGGCACACTTCGACGCGGCAAAAACGGAGGTTCGATGAAGCTCGTGATATTCTTCCTATCGCTCGTCCTGGGAATCTGGCTCTGTCTAACGTCTGTTCAGGCCGCGCAAGTGGCGGAGCTGGAAAAAATTAACGTTTGCTATTCGTCCATCGCCGCCACGTCGATCACCACTTGGGTGCCGCACGAGGCTGGTATTTACAAAAAATACGGCCTCGACGTGAGCGTTATTTATGTCGCCGGCGCTCAGGCGATTACCACGTTGCTTTCGGGCGACGCGCATATTGTCCAGGGCTCGGGCGCGGCGGCGGCGCTGTCGCGGCTGTCTGGTTCGGACGCGATCACCATCGGCACGACCATCAACGTCATACCGATGAGCCTGGTGACCACGCCGGATATCGCGACGGCGCAGGATTTGAAGGGCAAGACCTTCGGCGTCAGCCGCTTCGGTTCGCTAACCGATCTCGGCTTGCGCAAGGCGGTGGCGGAGTTCGGTCTCGACCCGAACAAAGACATCAAGATGATTCAAACCGGCGGTGTGCCGGAGATCTTGCTCTTCATGCAGCAGGGCGTGATCAAGGGCGGGCTCATATCGTCGCCGACCTTGGAAAAGGC
>JBGTCC010000803.1:0-6117 GCA_041749055.1 Thermodesulfobacteriota bacterium
GGTTACGGCGGCAAGAACCACGCGCGCATCGAACCCGTCGTCGCGCTGTTGGCGCGCAAGGCGCGCCGCCCGGTGCAGTGGATCCTCACCCGAGACGAAGTCTTTCTCACCGGCCGGCGCTTCGGCGCGGTGGTGAAAATCAAAACCGGCTTCAAACGCGACGGCCGCTTGTGGGCGCGCAAGGTAGACGCCTGGTACGACTTGGGCGCCTACGCGCTCTCGGGTCCGGCGAATACCAAGAACGCCGCCATCATCGCCGGCGGCCCCTACAACATTCCCCATCGTGATTTCACAACCTACGCGGTTTACACCAACCTGCCGCCCGCCGGACCTTACCGTGGTGTCGGCGCTTCCCATGTCTGCTGGGCTTTCGAATCGGACATGGACGACATCGCCCGGCGCTGTAAACTCGACCCGGTCGAAGTCCGGTTGAAAAATCTAATCAAAGAAAACGACCGTTTCATCACCGGCGAACCGATGATTTCCGTCGGCGTTTCCGAATGTCTAAAACAAGCGGCTCAATCCATCAATTGGCAAACTGGAGCGGAGCAATCCTTGCGCAGCGATGCAACGGCAGCGGAGCAATCCTTGCGAAGCGCTACAATCGTCCGCGGCAAGGGGCTCGCGGTGGCGATCAAGAGCACGTCGACGCCAAGCACTTCCGCCGCCAGCGTGCGATTGAATGCCGACGGCTCGGCGATCTTGCTCACCAGCACCTCCGACATGGGCCAGGGCGCCCAGACCGCGCTGGCGCAAATCGTCGCGGACGAGTTAGCGCTGCCTTTCGAACGCGTGACCGTGACATTCCCCGACAGCGATATTACGCCCTACGATAAATCCACCAGTTCGAGCCGCGCAACGTTTCACATGGGCAAAGCGGCGCAGATCGCCGTGGGGCAGATACGCGAGCGATTATTTCACGCCGGAGCGAAGGCGCTCGAGGCACGGGTCGAAGACTTAGAGCTGCGCGAGAGCCGCTTGCAAGTGAAAGGCGTGCCGGAGAAAAACCTGACCTATCCGCAGCTCTTTAAAGCGATCTACGGCGAGGCTAGCGGCAACTTGTTCGGCAGCCATACCCTGCGCACCGAAGGCGGTGTCGACGCCGTGACCGGCCAAGGCAAAGGCTCGTCGTTTTGGTTCTACTCAGCCGCCGGCGCAGAGGTCGAAGTCGATACCGAGACCGGTAAAGTCCGCGTCTTGCAAGTCGCCAGCGCCGTCGATGTCGGCAAGGCGGTCCATCCGCTCCAATGCAGTCTGCAAAATGAAGGCTCGGCGCTGGCAGGTTTAGGCTCGGCGCTGTTCGAAGAAATGCGTTACGACAACGGCCAACCGATCAATAGCACGTTTCTGGATTATCTCCTGCCTTCGATGCTCGACCATCCCGGCGAATTCAACTCGCTGCTGGTGGAAACGCCCCATCCCGACGGCCCCTACGGCGCCAAAGGTATGGGCGAAGCCGCTTTGCCGCCGATGGCGCCGGCGATTGGCAATGCCATCGCCAATGCGCTGAACGGTGTCCGCGTGCGCGACTTGCCGGTGCGGCCCGACAAGATCGTCGCGGCGTTGAACCTCGCGAAGGAGAACCGTTAAGATGAAGTTAACCATCGCCGCCACCATCAACGGCCAGCGCGAAGAAATCGCGGTGAAGCCGCATCAGACACTGTTGGAATTGCTGCGCGACGAGCTAAAACTAAAAGGCGCCGTCGAAGGTTGCAGCGTCGGCGTGTGCGGCTCGTGCACGGTGCTGATCGACGGCAAACCGGTGAGTTCCTGTCTCACCCTGGCGAGCAACATCGAAGGTAAAGAAGTCTCGACCATCGAAGGCCTATCGCAAAACGGCGAGCTCGACCCGGTGCAGCAAGCTTTCTTGAAAAACCAGGCCTTCCAATGCGGCTTCTGCACCACCGGTATGATCATGGCGGTCAAAGGATTGCTCAACGCCCATCCGCACCCGAATGAAGCGCAGGCGCGCGATTATCTCTCCGGCAACTTGTGCCGCTGTGGGACGTACAAAGAAGTGCTGGCGGCGGTGAAAGAACTGAGTATACGCTAGAGCCAAGCAGTTTACCTTCGTGCCGATATTATCTGGCTAAGCCCATAGAGGAGATGATGATGAAGCGTTATCGTTCATTGCTGCTCTTGGTCGCATGCTCGCTGCTAAGCCACGTAACTTGGTTTTTAAACGAAAGCCAGGCCGCGAATTCCGTCGCCATGAAATGGCTTGGCACCGCCGGCTGGGAAATTCGCGTTGGCGAGACGATCATTCTAATCGACCCGTTTCCCACCAGAAGGCAAGCCGCCGGCGGCGTTGAGTGGAAAACCGACGAAGAAGCAGTTGCCAAAGCCATTAATAAGGCCGACTACATCTTCGCCGGTCACAGCCACGCCGATCACATCGCCGATATTCCGGTAATCGCCAAACGTTTCGGCGCCAAGGTAATCGGCTCCAGAACCACGACCAATATCGCCCTGAGCGCGGGAATCAATAAGAGCCAACTGACAACGATCAGTGGCGGTGAGAAGCTCGACTTCAAAGATTTCTCCGTCCAGGTGATTGAAAGTCAGCATGGCGTGCTCAACCGCGGCGGGCGCCGCCGCCAAGCGAAATTCGCAGAAGTCTTGCGCCCGTGGAATGGTCCCATCATGGGCGATGCCTTCGTCGAAGGCGGCAGTTACGTTTACTACTTTACCTTTGGCAACTTTCGCGTCCTGCATCAGAGCACGGGGAATTTTGTCCAAGACAATTTGCAAGGCTTGCAGCCCGATGTCGCGATCCTCGCGGAGAACAGCAACCATGACTGGGCCGATGCGCTTAAAACTCTCCGGCCTAAAACGGTGATCATTCACCACTACGATGAATGGCGCACGCCCTACGCCGATGGCATCCCCGAGTCCAATAAGCGCAGAGCCCAGCGTTTTGAACGTTTGATCAAGTCGGTCGACAGGCAAATCAAAGTCATCATCCCTGAGCTGCTAACACCGGTTGTCTTGGAATAAATCACAACGGCAGCATTCGCTCCTTGAGTCGGTGCAGAGCGACTTCAAGCCGGCGGGCGAGATCGACTGGACGCTGATCGAGAGCAAAAACAAATAGCCCGCCCATCGGCCTCGCCCCCAGCTTTAAGAAGCGCCGATAACTTGCTAAAAGTATAGTTAACGTTTCGGGGCACCTGCCCGAAACCTGAAGCAAGCTAAAGTCAGCTTTTCGACAACTGCTGCACTCGACCTCGCTAAATACTACACACAAGGATTGGATCATCATGCTGAGAGCTGGAATCGTCGGTTTGCCCAATGTCGGCAAATCGACCCTGTTTAATGCCATCACGCGCACCCGCAAAGCGGAGGCGGCGAATTATCCATTTTGCACCATCGATCCCAACATCGGCATGGTCACCGTGCCCGATGCGCGGCTCCCAGTGTTGCAGCAGATGGTCAAGACCAATGTCGTCATTCCGGCGGTAATCGAATTCGTCGACATCGCCGGTCTGGTCAAGGGTGCGAGCCAGGGTGAAGGGCTGGGGAACAAGTTTCTCACCCATATCCGCGAAGTCGACGCCATCGTTCAAGTCGTCCGCTGCTTCGAAGATGCCGACGTGCATCATGTCTCCGGCGGCATCGACCCGGTGCGCGACATCGAGATCATCAACACCGTGCTGATGCTCGCCGATCTCGAAACCGTAAAAAAACGGCGCGAGCGCATCGCCAAAGAGATCAAGCGAGGCGACAAGAGCGCCGCTGCCGAAGACGCCGTCTTGGTGAAAATCGAAACATCCCTCGACGCCGGCAAGCCCGCCCTCACCGTCGATCTCACGCCGGAGGAACAGGCATTGTCCAGCCAATTCTTTCTACTGTCGGACAAGCGGACGATCTTCGCCTGTAACGTCAAGGAGTCCGACCTCGCCACCGCTGACGAAAATCCCTACGTCCTGAGAGTGCGTGAGTACGTAAAAAACCATCTTGCTTGCGAAGCCGTCGTCATCAGCGCCCAGATCGAGAGCGATCTCGTCGACCTCGAACCCGCCGAAGCCGAGGCTTTTCTCAAAGAGCTGGGCGTGCAAGAGAGCGGCATCGGCGCGCTGATCCGCGCCACCTATCACCTGCTCGGCTTGCGGACGTTTCTCACCGCCGGTGAAAAAGAAGTGCGCGCCTGGACCATCCACGCCGGTGACACTGCGCCGAAGGCAGCCGGCGTCATCCACTCCGACTTCGAGCGCGGCTTCATCAAAGCCGAAACCGTCGCCTACGACGATCTGGTCCAATGCGGCTCCGTCGCCGCCGCCCGCGCCAAACGACTCTACCGCATGGAAGGCAAGGAATACGTCGTCGCGGATGGCGATGTGATGCTGTTCAAGTTTAACGTGTAGCGGACAGTCTCGGGGCTTGAACTTCAAAGTCCTCTGCAATCAACCAGGCAATTCACGATCGGGGTATGAACCCCGCTCGCGACCAAAGGGGATGTTCAACCCCTTTGGAAACCTCAGTAATTTTGTGCCCGCAGCAAGCTGCGGGGAATATTGGATTTAGGTTTGCGGTTATGAAAGGTCGACTCGAAACCGGGTCGATTTCTCGCTGCGCGCGAAATGATAACATGCCGGTGTGAGCTGTCATTCCGAACGGCTGTGAGGGATCTCGTCTTGAAACGCCAAAGACATTTCACAATCGAGCGCACAGAGGGGCGCAACCACGGGGTACCCTACCCACCCGAAATGTTTTTTACGAACTTTGCGTTCCCTGCGACTTTGCTCAGGGCATGCTTTGCGGCCAAGCCCGCTCATTGTCTTCTTGAGCCGAGCTGCGCTATGAGGGTCATACTGACGGTGCAGAGGTTCGGAGGAATCCATGGATGAGATCAAGATTGTCGACACCACGCTGCGCGACGGTAACACCAGCCTGTGGGCGCACAATATGACCACCGGCATGATGCATCCGGTGCTGCGCCACATGGACCAAGCCGGTTTCGACGCCATGGAGTTCTTCGTCGCCGGCAGATTCAAAAAAGTCATCCGCGAACAGCTCGACAACCCCTGGGAATGGGTGCGCTACGGGCAGAGGGAAATCGAAAACACTCAACTGCGTTATCACGGCGGTCTCACCGGCGGCTTCATTCTGAGTCCCCTGTGCATCCCGCGGCTGCTGTTAAAGCTGGTCATCGGCTATGGCATCAACATGACCCGCCTGTCCGACCCCTGGAACGATTACGACGAACTCAAAGGCGAAGTCGAAGAGCTGCGCGCCATGGGCATGACCTCGGTGGTCAACTTGATCTATTCGATCTCGCCGCGCCACACCGACGAATACTACGCGCGCAAAGCCCGCGAGGCAGCGGCCATGAAACCCTATCGCCTGTGCTTCAAAGATGTCGCCGGCATGCTCACGCCGGATCGCACTTACACCCTGGCAAAATTGATTTTAGAAAACGTCGGCGACGTGCCGGTGGAGTTCCATGCCCACTGCAACAATGGCTTGGCGCCGTTCAATGTTCTGGAAGCGGTGAAGGCTGGCATCCGCATCGTCCACACCGCGATACCGCCGCTGGCGAATGGCTCGGCGCAGCCGTCGGTATTCAACGTCGTCAACAACCTGCGCGCTTTGGGCTACCAGCCCTTGGTCAATGAAAAGGTTTTGGCGCCGGTGGAGGAACATCTACGGCGCTGCGCAAAGGAAGCCGATTTGCCGATCGGCGCGCCGCGGGAATACGACCAGGGTTGGTACCGCCACCAAGTGCCCGGCGGCATGATTTCCAATCTGCGCCACCAGCTCAAGATGCTCGGCAAAGAGGACAAGATGGCGGACGTGCTCGAAGAGATCGTTCAGGTGCGCGCCGAGCTCGGCTATCCGATCATGGTCACCCCCTTCGCCCAGTTCGTCGGCAGCCAAGCGGCGATCAACATCATGACCGGCGAGCGCTACAAAGAAGTCACCGATCAGGTGATACAATTTGCCCTGGGCCTGTGGGGCAAAGAAGGCGCCCAGTACATGGACAAGCAAGTTAAAGCCAAGATCTTGGATCGAAAACGCGCACGGGAGATGGAAAATTTTCAAATCCCGAACACGCCATTGGAAGAAGTCAGAAGCCAGTATGGCGGATCGAAGATATCCGACGAAGAATTGATCATG
>JBGTCC010000804.1:0-7678 GCA_041749055.1 Thermodesulfobacteriota bacterium
CTATTTCAAAAACTGCGCGTTTTGGGGCATAGGCGCTGCGGCCATCGGCGGATTGATCTATGACAGACTCTTAGAGCAGCGCCAGGGATTGGCGCTCGACTTCAACCCGCATGAGTTCTACGACGATGAGTGGACGCAGGATTAGCTCCGGTTGAACGAGAGGCGATCATGGATAGCGGCGAGGGTTCGTTAATATGCGCGGAATAACACCGAGACGAGAACAAGGCATGGCTGACCCGGTATTGGCGGAGATGGTTCATGCTACGGGGGCGACCGAGTCGCGCCACTACGCGGCGGTAAAGCCGACCATTCAAGCTTATCGCGCCAGTTGGGTGAAATTGGCGCCCTATCGTGACGGTCCCGTGAATTCGCAGCGGCAAACTATCAGCGATCCGGCGGCGATGACGGCGCAGATCAAGGCAAAGGCGACGGAGATGGGCGCCAACCTGGTCGGAGTCTGCCGATTGCAGCCGCATATGATCGATCTCGGCTCGGAAGTGGCGCATGAGTTCGTGATCGCATGCTGTGTGGCGGAAGATTACGAAAAGGTCACGCAGGGGGCCGACGCTGTCGAGGAAGAAGCGATGCGAACTTACGCGAAGTGCACCGAGATCTCTACGGCGCTGGCTGCCTACGTGCGCGAGCTGGGCTATCCCGCCATCGCGCACCACAACGGCGCCAGCGAGGTGCAGGCGATTCCGATTTTCTACCAGGTTGGTTTTGGCGAACTGGGCCGGCATGGCAGTTTGATCAACGAAAAGTACGGCGCCAGCTTTCGCCCTGGGTTTGTGACCACGGACTTGCCGCTGGTGGAGGACCAACCGCGGGAATTCGGCGTTCAAGACTTCTGCATGAATTGTAATGTCTGCCAGCGCAACTGTCCGGGCGACGCGATTCCGCAGGAACACGTCATGACCCATGGCATCAAACGTTGGCTGATCGATCTGGAGAAGTGCTATCCCTACTCGCGCCTGCGCGAAGAATACTGCCATCTCTGCGTCGATGCGTGTCCGTACATCGTCAAGTCCCATCCCGAGACTTACAAAGCATTCATGAAAGAGCGCAGGCAAGTCGGCTACAAAACGCCGAAGTCCTGAATGGTCATCGGCTCAAAGTGTACAAGGACTTAAGACTCGAATCGAGAAAGGATAGATACATGCGCGGAATTACACCGAGACGAGAACAGGGCATGGCGGATCCTGTGCTGGCTTCAATGGTCCATGCCGCGGGATTGGAAACGGCGCAGCATTACACGGCGGCGACACCGAAGATTCAGGCCTACCGCGGCAGCTGGGTAAAGCTGGCGCCGTTGCGCGACGGGCCGGTCAATCCGACCCGCATTGAGGTTGGGGATCCGGCGACGATGGCGGAACAGATCAAAGCCAAAGCGCTGGAACTCGGCGCGACCATGGTCGGGATCTGTCGCTTGCAGCCGCACATGATCGACCTCGGCAAGGATGTGCCGCACGAGTTTGTCATCGTTGCCTGCGTGGCGGAGGATTACGAAAAAGTCGTGCATGGCGCCAACGCCGTCGAAGAAGAAGCCATGCGCAGCTACGCCAAATGCGCTGAAATCGCCACCGAGCTTGGCATCTACCTGCGCAACCTAGGATATCCGGCGCGCGCGCATCACAACGGCGGCAGCGAGGTTCTGGCCATACCGATTTTTCATCAGGTCGGCTTTGGCGAGCTTGGCCGCCACGGCAGCTTGATCAACGAAACATACGGCTCCAGTTTTCGTCCGGGGTTCGTGACTACGGATCTGCCGCTGGGCGAAGATCATCCGCGCGAATTCGGCGTGCAGGACGTTTGCATGAATTGCAACGTCTGCCAGCTAAACTGTCCCGGCGACGCGATTCCGCAGGATCATGTCATCACCCACGGCATCAAACGCTGGCTCATCGATCTGGAGAAGTGTTATCCCTACTCGCGACTGCGCGACGAATACTGTCATCTGTGCGTCGACGTGTGTCCCTACAACGTGAAATCCCATCCGGGAACCTACAAAGCTTTCATGAAGGAACGAAAACAAGTCGGCTACAAGACGCCCAAGTCTTGGTGAGGCAATAATGGAAAAACTCTACGTCAATGAAATTCGCCCCAACGGCGATGTCAGCACGGTGGGATTGTTCTACTCGCAGGCGGAAGCCGAAAATATCGTGGCGCAACTGCGCGGCACCCCAGACCGGGGCGATTGCCGCTATGAAATTGTCGAAGCAGTGCGGCATGTTTTAACCACAAAGGGTTCTCGACAATCACCGGCTGCAACTAAGGAGTGAATCATGCCTTATATCCGCACAGTCTCTCCGTCCGAAGCCACCGGCAAGCTCAAAGAGATCTATCAATCCGGCGCCGGTCCCTCGGCGGCCAAGGGAAAAGTTTCAATGATTCGCCAAGTGCAGAGTCTGAACCCCGAGGCGCTCGCCGCGTGGCGCGCTCTCGATGTCGGCATCATGCAAGGTGAATCGCGCATCACTCGGCGCCAACGGGAGATGATCGCCACCGTCGTTTCGGCGACCAATCATTGCAGTTATTGAATGACTGCCCACGGAGAGGCTCTCCGCACCGAAACCCACGACGATCCGTTTGTCGAGAGTATTAAAAAAGACTACACCCAGGTGGATTTGCCGCCGGCTGAGCGAGCGATGCTCGACTACGCTGTCAAGCTGACCGTGGCGCCATCGACGGCGAGCGGGGACGATGTTAAGGCACTACGCTCCCACGGCTTTGACGACCGCGATATCTTGGATATCGTCTACGTGATCTGCCTGTACAACTTTAACGACAGGATGGCGGATGCCATGGGCATCACCGGGCATGATTTTCTTCATGGCTGACGCCGCACCTAATCTTAGGCGATAGCTTCGCAACTTCAAGGGAGAATTCTCAAATGTGCCGCGACTTAATTCGAATCGATCGTCGCAGTTCTAGCCGGGCGGTGCTGACATGAATCACGAGAAGCTCTACACCTTTGCAGCGGCTTTGATTGCCTTGACTCTGTTTGCGTCATCCGGACATGCCAAAGATCGCATCAATATAATCTATCCTTCCATCAGCGGTTTAATTCTTGGTCTTTGGATTACGAAGGATGCCGGATTGTTCGACCAGCATGGGTTGGACGTAAATCTCATCTACATTCAGAGCGCGAGTGCGGTTATGCAAGCGATGCTTGGAGGAGAGGCTCCGATTGTCTTAGCGGGCGGCACCCCCGTAATCGATTTGGGGTTGGAGGGTGGAGATGCGGTCTTTATTGGGGCCGTCGCGACGGTGCCAGCGTTTTATGTTATGACCGTGCCGGAGATTCGCACCGTAGGGGATTTGAAAGGTAAATCTGTCGGGGTCACCCGGTTTGGCTCATCGAGCGATTTCACTATGCGCCAGGTTCTAAAAAAACATGGGCTAGAAGCGGTGCGGGATGTGCCGATCGTGCAGATCGCTGGCGGTATGCAGGGGATGGCTGCGGCCCTGCTCAAACGCGCGATCTTCGCCGCTCCCTTTTCGCCCCCGACAAATATCGAGGTTGAAAAAGGCGGAGGAAAGCTGTTGGTCGACATGGGCAAAGCGGGGATTGCCTTTCCGCATGTATCCGTCGTCACCACTCGTGCTTACATTAAAAAGAATCGATCGCTGGTTCGAGCCATGCTGCGCGCTTACTCTGCGGGCATAAAAACCATGGTTAGCGACAAAACTCGCGCAATCAACGTACTAAGAAAATATACCCGGTCGAACGATACCGAGGTGCTCGAAACCACCTACCAATTTGCTTTGGATTATATTGCGAGAATTCCCCGGCCTCCGCGCGACGGGATCGTGGAAATCTTGAAGGAAAGCAAAAATCTCAAAGCCAAGGATGTAAAACCGGAGCAATTCATCGATGACAGCCTAGTCCGCGAACTCGAGCAAAGCGGCTTATATCGATAACAATCTCTGAAAGGAAGAATTGAAACATGCCATTTATTAAAACCATCGACGAGTCGGAGGCGACCGGTAAGATCAAAGAAGTTTACCGGAAAAGAATGAATCATCATTCCGGTAAAGTCTCAAATATCGCGAAAATCTTTAGCCTGCGGCCTGATCTTCTTGAAGCCCAGCATGTATTTTCCAGGGCGATTCAATTTGGCGGTTCCAGCCTAGGAGTCAAACGGGAGGAGATGGTCTCGGTCTTGGTTGGCGCGCTGCTGAAGTGTAGCTATTGAACGGTTGCCCACGGAGAGTTTCTCCGTAAAGAGGTTGATGGCGATTACGATCTCGTAATGGCGATCGCCCGCGATTTTCGCCAGTCGAAGCTCGACGCCAAGGATAAGGCGATGCTCGAGTACGCCGAGAAAATTACCGTTAGTCCCAGTGAAGTGGGGCAGTCGGACGTCCAGGGACTGAAACGAGCCGGTTGGAGCGAAGCCGAGATTCTCGATATCGCCACGTTGACGGCGTACCGTAACTTTATCACGCGCATCGCGGATGCTCTGGGAGTGCAACTGTCGGCAGACCTCGCCCAATTGCGCAAGGACTACCTCGACACGCTGATGGTGGGTAAGAAATTATTGTAAACCGCGGATCGCGGCATCGGGGAGTGTGCCGCACAACTCGCGCGAGAAGGAGAGCTATGAGCATGTCAAAAGGCAAGATCGAGCTGGCGGCGTTTCGCCAAGTTCACAAAGAACAGCAGGAGCGCGCCAAGCAAGGGCCGGAGGGTTATACGACGACGACACGCGCGGTGATCCGGCTTATCGAGGGCCAGTTGAAAGAGGCGCGCATCGGTGAATACACGATCCAATGCGACGAGGCGAAGTCGCGCAAAGGCGGCGGCAAGGCGCCGTCACCGCTGCAATACTTCGTCGCCGCGACGGGATTTTGAATGTTCAGCCAGTTGGCGCGGTACGCGTCACAGCTGGACATCGAGATCGAGGACGCCGAGATGGATATTCGCATGACTTACGATACTCGCGGCAAACTTTTGCTGGCGGATGTCTCGCCGGGCTGCAACGATCTCACCTATATTTTCAAGATCCAAAGTCCCGCTCCGTCTGACACGGTCCAAGACATGTTGCGCATGATCGAGCAGGGCTGCCACACGATCAACTCGTTGAAAAATCTCGTGCCGGTTGCTGGGAAGCTGATACACAACGGTCAGGAAATTGCCGGGCCTTCATGAGTCCTGTGCGCCGCGATCTCGACGCGGACGCCAATCTGCGGAGTCGGAATCGCCGCCACATTAATTGGGCACCCAGGCAAGAGCGCCGCGGACCTCGGTAAATTCGCGCGGGAGTTTCACCCACCACTCGCCGCCATCGGAACTTGCGAACAGCTGGCCATAATGGCTGCAGGCCAAAATCAGGTCAGGATCGGCGGGATGGGTGGCGAAGCACTCTATGTGCGTGTTTGGAGGGAGAGGAAGGAGCGGTGTTTCCCAGCTATGCCCCCCGTCTGAGGAGCGCTGGATCGCCCCAAGACCGCCCAGCGCGTCGTCCCCAATCGCCGCCAGCATGACATTGGCATCGTCTTCCTTGAAAACTACATTGCGGCAGTACGGCAATGGAAATTGTGCACCGACGCCGAGTCCCTGCCAACTTGCACCGCCATCTGTGGTCATGCAGATTTCCGCCGGTAAGGTGACGACGGCGGCGCCCGGCTGGCCGGGCAGCGGCTTGACATCATGAATGTCGGGTTCGTCCATCAGTCCACCTGAAGGACGGGTCCAGCTATCGCCGCCGTCACGGCTCAGGCGCACGCCGTCGACTTCGACGCCGGCCCAGACAAATAAATGGTTCGATGGATCCACCACCAGGGCGGTTACTCGCGGCCTGGTGACATTCATACATTCGGTTGCGAACTGCGCCGGCAGTTTTTCCCAGTGGAGGCCGGCGTCCCGCGAGCGAAAAAGTGCCGGGAGAGCGGTGCCGGCGAACATCGTGTCGGGATTTGCCGGATCGATGGCAATGCGCCAGACATGGTAGGCGTCGAGGGGCGACTCGATATGCTCGAAATTCGCGCCGCGGTCCTCGCTACGATAGATGCCGTCATCGGCGCCGGCATAAATGACGCGCGGGTCGCTTGGGTGCACCGCCAAGCCGAAGACCGATCTTCCGCCTTGGTAGCCTTTCCATAGCTTTCCCCGAGCCCAACTCCTGCCGCCGTCGGCGCTGCGCCAAAGTCCCATGCCCAAAGTACCCACGCAAATCGTGAAATTCTTTCCCATGGGTTGCTACGCCTCCTTTTGTCGGAAGCCATCGTAAATTCCCTGCGAGTATCTGCGCGGCTGGACCGTCATGCGGAGATACTTAAAGCGCGCGTGGACCGCTTCGTTAGCTGTCTTACGGCCGAGGCGGCAGGGGGCCGGCTCCGAAGAGTTTTTTGAACAGCTCGACGACTTCATCATTGCGCGGCAAATCCCGGATGAGCTGGGTCAGCGTTTCCGGCATCAGCGGCGGCGAGTCGTCGCCGACTTTTTCGTACTCTTTGAGAAACTCGGGGTCATTGAACGTGCGGCGCATGGCTTGCTGAAGAATCGCCACCTGATCATTCGGCGTGGCTGGCGGCAGCACGAACGGAGCCCCGGATAACTGAAAGGTCCGATGCAAGGCCACAAGTTTCCGTTCCGTCTCAGACTTTGCGAAGCTCTCGAGACTCGGCAACTGTGCGTATCGTGGATGCGGATGTTTGTGTCCCCTGGGAACTTCGATCATCGCGTGCACATTGACGATGCCTTTTTCCAGCAACCCTTGCCGAATCGGGTTGTCGGGGTGATTCGACCTGGTATCCACCTCGCCGCTTTGAAAGGCGATATCGAGCTCCGGACCGCTATAGCCGATGACGGACTTTGGCTCCTTGAGGCCGATGAGATAGGCGAACATTCGGCCGGTATAATAGATCGTGTGTCCCACCGACTGGGCACCCAAGCGCAGGTTGGGTATGGATCGCAATTTTTCCAGTGTATCCGCTCCCGCGCCGCGCCGGCTGATAAAAATATGCGGGTGGCCGCTATACGGCGTACCAAGAAAGATCATTTTCTGAATGTCGTAAAGCGCGCCGGGATCGCCGACCACCGCTGCGGGTATGTAAGACGAAAGCATCGCCCCCATCGTCAAGCCATCCGGGGCCGTCGACTGGTAGAGCTGGTTGGCCGCCATCCGGCCGCCTGCACCAGCCATGTACTTGACGACGATAGTCGGATTTCCGGGAACATGCTTTTGCAGCACCGAAACGACGGTTCTGATGCGCATATCGGCGGTGCCGCCGGGATTGGTGGCTGCCAGAACTGTAATCGTTTTATCTTTGTAGAAAGGAGTCTGGCCGTGAACTTGGGAAGCCGCAAAAAATATTGCGAGCAGCCCGCATAAAGTAAACTGCATAGAGCGAAAGCCGTCGACGATTTGGGGTGGTGTCATTTTCCGCCTCCTTCAGCGCAGTTGCGGTGCCATCTTTGACCACAGCGTGGCGGTTTTCATATAGCTCATCTCCGCTAACGAACCAAGGGGAAACATTTATGTTTACGCTGGGTCGCCGCGTCGACACCCAAGTATTGACATTTCACTCAATCAATCATGAGGTGAGATCCAGGTACCGATACTTGTCCAATCGACTCATTTGTCGTAAACAAGCGGTCGCGCCTATAGGGAAGCCATTCCAAGATTGGGAAGTTGCGTCCAAAGCGTAATCCCGTTGAATCGTTAGCCATGAG
>JBGTCC010000805.1:0-3877 GCA_041749055.1 Thermodesulfobacteriota bacterium
GGGGCATGTGGCATAAGCCCGGTGGCGGCGGCGCGGCGGTCTCGATGATCGTATCGAGAAGCGCTGCTCGCGCTGCCGTGATTATGGCGAGATGGCTACGAAAATCGACGCGGTATTTGATTCGGCGCATCCATTAATTTAGCGCGCACTCAAAGAAGCATTTTGAACGGCCGCAACCAAGAATTGCCCTTCTCAAGACCGCGCAGTTCATCGGCCTGGAGCTTGCTCATTACCAGTTTCATCTCCAATAGCTCCGAAGCGAGGGTCTGCTTATCCGCGATTAACTTTTGGTTTTCGTTGCGTAGATGATCCAGGTCCACGGTTAAAGTGGCCAGCTGTGCTTTTAGGCGATCGATCTCGGCCTCAGGTCCCATCCTAAGATCGTGCAACGCTATGACCGGCCTCGCTGCTGCCCCGACCCCATCTGCCTTGGCCTCCGGCTGCTGCCGCGGTCGCTCCCGTGTCTGGGCTTTTCCATCCATCATAATTGCGATAAATTCCTTTACCTTGGGTATCAGCAAGCTGCCAGCCAATGGCAGTGCCAAATTTTGTCGGTCGCGCCATGGCATTTTATGGCGGATTTTGGGAACCTCTCGGAATCCGCTGCGCGCCAGCCGATCCAATCGGCGCGGGGAAAGTAAATCTCTCCGGCCGGCGTGCCCAGGCGTACCAAAATGTACGGCGAACGATCAGAGCCCGTTGGCTGCCCAAACTCCATGATTTGCGAGATATTTGGCGTCGCCGAAGCAGCGCAAAGTCCCTCGGCTTTTCCGTCAAATTAGGTTAGAAAGGTAAACATGATCCCCTATCGCGATGAGAACAAAACTCAACGCCGCTCCTTCGTCACTGGCACGATCATCCTCTTGAACATCGCCAGCTGGCTGGTCGTGCAAGGCGCCGGTTCGGACCTTTCCCTGGCCAAGTCGGTCTGTAACCTCGGGCTCATTCCGGGTGAACTGACCGGCTTGCTCCCGCCGGGCCAGGGTTTTCCCTTGGGGCCTGGCCTTGCCTGCGTGACCGACCCTGGGCGTCAAGTCTCCCACTTGTTCACATCCATGTTTCTCCATGGCGGCTGGATGCACCTGATCGGCAACATGTGGTTCCTGTGGATCTTCGGCAACAATGTCGAGGACTCCATGGGACGGCTGCGCTTCATCGCATTTTACTTAATCACCGGACTGGCGGCGGCACTTGGACAAGTCATTGCCGATCCCGACTCGATCATCCCCATGGTCGGCGCCTCAGGAGCGATCAGCGGAGTCATGGGCGCCTATCTGGTGCTCTATCCGCGCGTGAAAGTCTACACGCTGGTACCGATCTTTATTTTCTTCACCTCGATCGCACTGCCGGCCTGGGCCATGCTCGGCTACTGGTTCACCATCCAACTCGTGAGCAGTTTATTTTCTGCGGGCGACGTGGGTGGCGTCGCCTTCTGGGCGCATATCGGCGGTTTCATTGCCGGCGTCGTCCTGATCAAACTATTCGCCCGCAAGGATTACATCGCCGCCCACCGCGCCCATCACTGGCGGCCGCAGCGGCTCATGCGCGACTCCTAACAACCCATTTTTGGCTTGTCCTTAGCGAGCGGCGGTGTTATCTCTTAAAAACTTTGTCGATAAACCGCTCTTGTCCAACTCGCGCACGAAGCTCTCGTCGACCATATCTTCGAAGCGCAGCTGCGCGCCCGGCTTGCGGCTCAGCGCTTCCTTGATTTGGATATCGACGCCGGCCCGCGTCACCAACGGCACCCTATCGTAGAGCTTCGCGCTCGCCGTGTAGGCAGCTTCCAAGTAATCTTCATTGTTGGTCCTGGCGTATTTCGCCATGATTTTCTTGCTCTCGTCTTTGCGAGTTTTGACGAAATGCACCGCTTCGATATGCGCCATGATGACTTTCTTGACGGTTTCTCGGTTCTTCTGCAAATAAGCTTTCGTCGTCGCCGCGCAAATATATGGAAACTCGAAGCGCTGCTTAAAATCCGCCGTGCTGATGAGAATCCTGAACGGCATTCCCTTGGTCAGGTGAATGACTCCCGGTGGCGATGGAAATCCGGCGATGCGCCCAACGCGAAACGCCGCCGCCCGTTCCGACGACCCGCCGACTTGCAGGATCGGCACCTGCTTGTCCGGCTCCAAATTCAAGCCACGCAGGAGCGCCCGCACCGCCACATCCGAAGCGCTGCCGAGACGGCTGATGCCGATACTTTTGCCTTTGAGTTCTTCCGCCGATTTGATCGATTCATTGACGACCAATTCGTACGGTAGCGAATTGAGATAACAGGCTACGAGGGAGATCTGCGCACCGGCCAACACCGCGCTCGCCACCGCGCCGCCCGACACGTTGGCAACATGCATGTCCCCCGCCAGGAGACTCGTCAAGCTGGTCGTGGTGCTGGGAATGAAAAGCAGTTCAGAGTCCAAGCCATGTTTCTTGTAGAAGCCCAGCTCCTGCGCGACAAACCACACCGCATTGCTGGTTTCCAAGGCACTATGCGATAGGCGAATCTTTTCCTGAGCCGAAGCAACACCGAAACAAACGGCCAGGAAAAAAAAACCGCCGAGAACAAAGCAACGCCGCGACGCATTCATACGACCTCCCGGACTATGAGGTTACGAGCCGTAACACAGTTGACATAAGGGTTCCTCCGCACGGCTCAGAAACAATCCACTAACGCCATGCCGCGTCAGCTGGAATCAAATTCTTGCCGAAGCGGCGCTCCGGCGGCGCGACCAGCCAAGGCTGCGTCTTCTCGGCGTAATACTTGAAGTGCGGCGTCTCGCGGTGCGCCGCCAACGCCGCCTCGTCGCGATAAACTTCATAGAAATAAAAACGATTGCCATCGTCGCGGTCTTGAATCACGTCGAAACGCAGGCAGCCGGCCTCATCCTTTTCCGAATGCTCGGCATCGTGGCGCACCACTTCCAAGAACTCAGCTATATGCTCCGGCTGCACTTGAATCGTCACATGCAAAATAATCATCGAAACCTCCCGTCACAATCAAGTAAGGAAATTAGGAGGGCAAACTCCCGAGTCCTCGCCTGCCGTTTGAGCCTTTGCTATCTCAGCCGCTCGATCTTGTCCAGTATCGCGGCATTTAACCGACTGGACAATCACCCGCGACATGGAGTAAATCAACATGCAGACGCCGATTCCCCATGATCATCGCACTGCTCATAATCCATGGCCTGCTCGCCGTCGCTCTGCTCGGCGCAATTACTCACCAGGCGATCGGCGTCTGGCTGCCGGCGCGCCCGGGAGCACAATCCTTCGTCGCCCGCCTACGTTCCGTATCCACGCCCTCCTACGTCACAGCCGTCATCGTGCTTTTCATCGCCACCGCCATCCTCGGCGGGATCATCTACCCCACTTACCGGCTAAACGTGCGCATCGTCCTCGAACAATATGAGCTGCACAAAGCCAATGGCTCCTTCGAGCTGAAAGAGCATCTGGTCGCCGTCGGCATGGGCATGCTGCCGGCCTACTGGTACCTATGGCGCCAACCGCTGGCCGAGCAATATGCCCGCAGCCGCAAGATCCTGACGACGATTCTGGCGTTCATCGTCTGGTGGGGCTTCCTGGTCGGCCATGTGCTCAACAACATCCGAGGCTTCGAGGTATGAGCGCCGTGCGATCGACACCGACCTTCGCCGTCGTTTTCGCCGTCGCCTTCGCAGTGGTTTACTTGCTCGCGGTGGAAAACAACTGGTCGCTGTTCACCTATCACCCGGCACTCGAAGAGTTCGGGCTGTGGGTCGAGAAACCCAAAGACGGTCCAGCCATGTACTGGTACGGCTGGCTCGCCACCGCCGCCATCGGCGCCTTGGGCACCGCCGCGCTCGCGTCCTGGCTGCCCGGCGCTGTCACCGAGCGCATCGGG
>JBGTCC010000806.1:0-3429 GCA_041749055.1 Thermodesulfobacteriota bacterium
CGACTATCTTCGGCGTTCAAGGATCACTGGTTCCGTAGCCCGCCTCGCGTTTCGAATAGTGACTGTCGGGGCCAGCCTTGCGACCTAAAAAAATTCAACCAGTCGGCAAAGTATCCCGGCGAGATCCTGTTTGTCATCCAATAGCGAACCCGCGACTCTTTATATGCCCCGCTGTTGCGAGAAATTGGCGCGGCGGATTTCGTCGAGCAAGATCAGGTCGGTGAATTCGTTTTCGCCGAGGCTTTTGGCTTTGGGATAACGGCGTCCGATCAAATCCAAAAGGAAGCGTGAGTTCGGAAGGGTCAAACGGCAAGCTTTGAATAAAGTATGGGCGGTGCTCCCGCCCCTACTTCTATGCGGCTAATCGAATTCCGAACCTACGCGCCTTTGCGCTTCTTCAGCTCTTCGATCAGCTGCGGGACGATTTTGAAGAGATCGCCGACGACGCCGAAGTCGGAGTACTGGAAGATCGGCGCGTCGGGGTCTTTGTTGATGGTGATGATGTATTTGGCGGTCTTCATGCCAGAGAGATGCTGCACGGCGCCGGAAATGCCGACGGCGAAATAAATATCCGGCTTGACGGTCTTGCCGGTCTGGCCGATCTGCATGGCGTAGGGCACCCAGCCGGCGTCGACTGCGGCGCGGCTGGCGCCGACGGCAGCGCCGAGGACATCGGCGAGATCTTTGAGCAAACTAAATTGCTCTTCACCCTTCAGGCCACGGCCGCCGGAGACGACGATCTTGGCGCCTTCCAGCGACGGGCCTTCTCGTTTGACGACGACTCGCTCTTTCATGTGGACTTTGCGCAAGGTATCGTCCGCCGCCGCCGGGACTTCTTCAACAGCCAGCGCTTGTGGGTTTTCTTTCGGTTCGAAAGACTTCGGCCGCACGATTAGAAGCTTGGTTCCCTGATTGAGCAAGGTGCTGGTATTCTCGTAGCTCGCGCCGAGTGCGGGAATAGTCGCCACCACACTGCCGTCTTTGAGCTCGAAATCGCCGACATCAGTGATCGCGCCGCAGTCGAGCCGGGCGCTCAGGTTGGCGACCAAATCGCGGCCGGCGTAGCTCGACGCAAACAACATCACCGCAGGATTATGTTTTTCGATCAGGCCGGCAATGGTCTCCGCCGCCGGTAAAGTCAGATAGTCTTGGTAAACTGCATCGGCGCAGTGGTAGATCTTGCTGGCACCGTGATTGGCCAGGGTCTGCACGGCGTCATCTGGAGCCGGGCCAAGGAGCACCACCTCGGCTTTGCCGGATTCGGCGGCTTTGGCGAGCATCTCCAACGACGTGGTGGTAACTTTATCGTCGCCGATTTCTGCGTATACCCAGATTGTCTCCGCCACTTAGATCACCTTGATTTCAGCAAGAAAGTCCGCGATCTGCTTGCCGCCTTCCCCTTCGTCGGTTACCGCTTTACCGGCCTGCCGCTTGGGCGGCCGGCCGATGGTTAGCACTTTTTCGCGCGCGCCTTTTTCGCCCACCTGATCCGGCGACAGACCGAGATCGGCGGCGCTATAGACTTTGATCTCTTTTTTCTTCGCCGCCATGATGCCCTTAAGCTGCGGATAGCGCGGTTCGTTGATGCCGCTGCTGCAAGCCACTAACGCCGGCAACGCCGATTCGACGATATCATAGCCCGATTCGCTCTGGCGCTTGATCGTAACGTTACCGCCGTCGACGGTGATTTCCTTGGCAAAGCTGAGCGGCGGGATGCCCAGTAACTGGGCGATTTGTCCATGGACGATACCGGAGTAGCTATCGCTGCTTTCGGTGGCGCACAGAACGATATCGAATTCTTGTTTCTTGACCGCCGCGGCCAACAGCTTCGCCGTCGCCAGCGTGTCGGAACCCGCTACCGCGTCGTCGAGAATATGCACCGCCGACGCCACGCCCATCGCCAGCGCATTGCGGATACCAATGGTCACATCGCTGGCGCCCATGGTCACCAGAACCACCTGGCCTCCATGTTTTTCAATCAACCGCAGCCCTTCTTCCACCGCGCTTGCCGCCGCCGGGTCCAATTCATGGGGCACGCCCTTGCGCACCATGCGTTTGTTGTTGGCGTCGAGCTCGATGGTGACCGTGCTCGCGGGAATGACTTTACCGCAGACGACGACGTTCAATGTTTTGCTCTCCCATGCATGAATTAACCTGTTACAAATACGACAAAGGCGCCTTTGGGACAAGGCGCCTCTGGTCGTGAGACTGATTTGCTTCGATTAAATTTCGCCGATCAGGCGCTCAGGAGAGCCACTGCTTGACATCGCCTTCGATGACCACATCGAGTATTTCCTTGCAGTCGGCGATCGCCTGGTCGACGATTTTCGGGTCGTCCTTCAAATGCGGTATGCCGGCTCCCACGGCTTTCTTCAAGCCTTGAATAAATTCCTTGAACTGCTGGTCCAATGCTTCGGTATTTGGTGCTGCTTCCATGACACTCCTCGTGCTGGGGCAAGTTTGGGTCGAATACACCCGAAACCCAAGACGGTATTAGCTATGTATAAAGCCGGCCCTTGTTGGGATCGGGGAGCGTTAGCCCCATTTTCAAGATCAGCGCGTCGATTTCGTCTTTGTACTGCTGGCGCGCTACCGAATTTGACCGGCGTTTGAGGCCCCAGTGCATGTAGCGCTCGGAACGGTACGACTTGCTGTTGCCGAACATGTCGAGCCCTTTGACGTACCAGTAGTCCACCGCCTTTTGCACTCTTTCCTTAAACTCTCCGCCTTTGGCGGCGAAATCGGCGGTGGCATTGGTGCCAAAGTCGAGATGCCCTTCTTCTTCGCGGATGATGTCAGGGTCTTCGACCACACGAGCAAGCGGCACATAGGTGCAATCGAGAAATTCTTCAAGCTGGAAACGGCCGACGCGGTCGATCAAGAAACCAAAGACGGCATAATCTTCCCAAGTCTTGATCTCGCCGCGGAACGCTTCAACGTAGCGTTCCTGATTGGTCCGGCTCAGTGTATAGGAAACATCGACGCCGATATCGCCGGCCAAACGGGCCATTTTGCGGAAATGGTCCATCTCTTCGGCCGCCGTGCGCGCCACGATCAGCTGATCCAACTTGGTCGGCGCCGTCGGCAAAATATGCTTTACATAAAGATTCGGACCGCCAATTTCGCAATCGGCTTGAATCGCCAGCACGCGGCGAATCAAATCCTGGTATTCTGGATCCTGCTTTTCAAAATCCTTAAGTTCGACCTTGTCGGTAAACATCGATGCCCTCCTATGGGATGCAATTACGCGTAAGCTATACAGAAATGCTTAACAAAACGGTTCCGACAAATCAACCGGACTGGATCGCCGTCAGGCCTCATTACAGTTATCTCCATCGGCAAGGAATCTGCTATAAAGACGGCATGCCATCCAGCGAAAACTTCACCCTGCTCACCGACCTCTACCAGCTAACCATGGCCCAAGGCTAT
>JBGTCC010000807.1:0-2253 GCA_041749055.1 Thermodesulfobacteriota bacterium
TTCCAGCCGTCCGGGCCGCTCTTTGCTCGCCACGCCCATGACTTCGAGCTCTTTAGCCGCCATGGGATGCTGGCTCGCCGGGTAACCCATGCACGCCGCCAGCCATGTGCGTCCGCCGGACAGCACGTCGAGGCTCGCCCACTGCAAGGCGAGCAGCACGGGATTCCGCTGGGCGATTGTCGCCATGCAGGCCACGCCTAGTTTCACCCGCGAGGTCCGAGCGGCGATGGCGCCCAGTAGAGGAATGCATTCCAGCCGCGGCTTGCTCAAGATACTGTCGCCGACCCATATCCCATCGACCGCGCCGGTCGCCTCGGCCCTTACTGTCATGTCGATGAGCTCCTCGGGCGGGGTTCCGCGCGTAACCAACGCGCGGTTGGACAAGGTTAAACCGAAAGTGGTTTTTTTCTTCGCCATGCCGGCGAGCATAGGACGAGCGTGCGTTAACTTTCAAGCGCGATCTGCTCGTTTTAATCGCATTGACTGACGAAGCAACGGCGGGACGTTATTGAATATTGAGTCGAATTTGCCCACGACCTAGATAGCTGGATATTTCGCACCATCCTAGCGATCGGCAGTCGACGATCGCGTCTTATCAGACCTCGTCATCTGTTTGTTAGATGATTTACGGTGACCACTTGCATGGCCGTTTTTAAAATGGACTAAGATTTGTGGACGATGTGCCGGCAACCCATGTAGCATGCCATTAACGCTGATGTCTTCGTCAATATCTGGCCAGTGCACCCCTTGCCCATCGCCGATAACCTTAAAGCGTGCCCGTTGTTTAGCTGTCGCTTCCGACAAACGCCAAGACCACGCAAGCGGCACACTCAAAATGCGTCCGTCCACTAGGTACGCGATAATGGCGTCGGATGTAACTTTGATCTCTTGAATCCTGGGCTCACTGCTCTCCACAATGCTCATCCCATGCCTCCCGTATGATATCGCGGTGAATTCCGATAAGTCGCCGAATTATGTTTAACTCCCTGGCGGTGAAACCGTGATTTGCCGCCAACTGGATCGGCTCAAGCCAAAACTTGCAGGTCTGACGTTCCCGCCGCACGTGAACGTGGACCGGCTCGTTGCAATCGAAACTATAAAAGAAGAACCGGTAAGGTCCTGGGATATCCTGAATTCTCGGCATTCAATCGTCTAAATTCGTTCCCGGCTCTTAGCGTACCACGCGTCTTCATATCCTGCCAACTCCTATCCCAGAGGGCTAGTAATTGCGCTTGACGACCGGCGCGCGAATGTATTACGACCGGCTTTAGGTCTTAATTCCAGACAGTAAGGAGGAATGACCATGGCGTATAGCGTAAAGAAAGTCGACGTTTGGGCAGGCGAAATCGCCGATCGTCCGGGAGGGCTGGCCGAGAAGATACAATCCTTAAGTAATGCCGGGGCAAATCTTGAGTTTCTCATCGCCCGCCGTGCCGCCGATAAACCTGGCGCAGGGGTTGTTTTCGTCACTCCGATCAAAGGAGCAAAACAGAAAAGCGCGGCCCAAGGAACAGGCTTCGCCACCACCGATAGCCTCCATTCGGTGCGGGTTGAAGGCCCCGACAAAGCGGGACTTGGCGCAAAAATGACCAAAGCCATCGCCGACGCCGGCATCAACTTGCGTGGTCTTTCGGCGGCGGCGCTTGGGCGGCGCTCGGTAAGTTACCTGGCTTTCGACAGCGCGGCGGACGCGGATAGCGCGGTCGGCATCTTGAGGAAAGTACTCAAGTAAAAAGTCGGCGGACCGATAGCCAGGAACACTAACTGGCGGCAATGCAGACGTTTGCCGGTGCGCATCCCGCGTCCGAACCGCGCTTGCCCTTCAACCATGAAGGAATCTTTCGCCACTATCCCAAGTTGGATGATGGATCGTGAGGTGGCGAACACTTGTCCAACGATACCAACAGGAAATACAGGCTCGACCCCACCCCCTCTTTAAAGAGAACTATCGTTTGTAAGTAGAAGTATGAAACACGAGAGGGTCTAGAAATTCGCAGATCGGAGACAAAACTTCGATTGCTTAACAGACTGGTGCGGTGATGCCGGAACATTTATTTATATCTCCGTTTGCCTGTGGTCAGATGCGCGATTACAGGCGCTGCAAAACTTCTGGCGCTTACCGACAGCCATCCTATTTGCTGTCCGCGCGAGCCAGGTCTAATATCCCGTAGTTGCGCCGGCGTTATCCTGCGCGGCGCTCTCTGGGATGGAGGTTCGTACCCTATGCATAGCTTGAGCGGAATATTGGTTTTC
>JBGTCC010000808.1:0-5008 GCA_041749055.1 Thermodesulfobacteriota bacterium
CCACCATCGACACCATGGTGTAGACCCGCAGCGGATGATTCTCGACTTCGTCGAGAAACAGTTTCAATCCGCGCAGGCCGAAGACGCTCGACAGCTCGTCACAGGACGCGACCAATGAAGTGGTGCCGTGCGGCAGAAACGATTGGAGATTCTCAAAGGGACGAGCGTAATGACCGATATGAGTACGACCGTCGATAAAACCGGGCGAGAGGTAACAACCGGAAGCATCGAGAACCTCTGTGTGCTTGCTGGAGCCCACGTGGCAAATCCGCCCGTCGAGCACGGCGATCTCGACACCCGGTAGGATTTCCCCGGAATAGACGTTGATCAGCTTGCCGCCGCTGACAATGAGATCCGCTTTCACCTCGCCCAGCGCGCCGCGAATCACACGAGCAAGTTGTTGTTTCGACCGTATCATTGCGGCGGTTGTAACATGAAGCCAGAAACGTTACCAAAGGGCGAGTATGACGAGACTTCCAAGAACGACTGTAATTTTGTTGATTACGCTGGCCTCCATCGTTTGCGATCAAGCGACCAAGTTCATCGCCAAGCGCTATCTCCAGTCCGGCGATATTTTTTCATACGCCGGCGACAGCTTCCGGCTGCAGTACGCCGAAAATAGCGGCGCCTTCTTAGGTCTGGGCTCGACGCTGCCCGACCCCTGGCGTCACCTGATTTTCACCGTCCTGGTTGGGATCTTTCTCTTCGCTCTACTGGTTTATCTCCTGCGCAGCAGCGAGCTGACCACGTTCGCCACGGTCTGTTTAGCGTTCATCTGCGCCGGCGGCCTGAGCAACTTGATCGACCGCGTCGCCTACGACGGCCGGGTCGTCGATTTTCTCAACGTCGGCATCGGCCCGCTGCGCACCGGCATATTCAACATCGCCGACATGGCCATCACCTTCGGGGCGCTATTCATGCTAGGCGAAAGCATGCGCAGTGCAAAATCGCCAGAAGCAGCCAGCAAATAGTGACCGTAAAGAAGGAGGTCCCCATGGCATGGGTTTTCTTAGGCATCGCCGGGCTGTTAGAAATTATTTGGGCGATCAGCCTTAAGCACACCGAAGGGTTCAGCGATCTTCGATGGAGCGTTGTAACGGTAGTCGGAATGATCGCGAGCTTCTATTTTCTCGCACAAGCTCTCAAAACTATTCCTATCGGCACCGCCTACGCCATCTGGACCGGCATCGGCGCCGCTGGAACAGCAATCCTTGGGATCATACTGTTTGCGGAATCGTCGGCGCTGCCTCGGCTCTTCTGCATCGGCGTAATCGTCGCCGGTATCGTCGGCCTCAAGCTAACCTCCACTTAAGCACCTTTAGGACATCGAAAAGGGAAACTAACCAGCCCTACCTTCAGCCGTGGATCGCGAAACCAATCACGAGTTGGCTATCGACAGATTTCCACTAAATAATCCCGCGGCCGAACAAAACCGGTTCGATGACATTGCCGATGGTGAGTACGAAATTGCGTTGCCCAGACTGGTTAGACATGACAGCCGTAACCTGAAACCGACTCGAAGGGTTAGAATGGTTAACTGAGCATGGCTAAGAGCAGACCCGAGAAGTGATACCCGTGCAAAACACGTCGCAAAATCCCAACGAATTGCTGCCGGGTCCGTTTCTTAGCTATTCGAGAATAGACCTACGCTTTGCCAGGAAACTCTACGACGCACTGCGAGCGCGCAACCGGGACGCATGGGTCGATCTGGAAGGCATCGAGCCCTCGGAAGAGTGGCTCAAAAAGCTCTATGCTGCCATCGACTCAACCCAGGCGTTCGTCTTCATCATCAGCAGCGCTTCGGTGGCCTCGTCCTACTGCGAGGCAGAAATTCGCCGCGCCGCCGAGAGCAATAAGAAACTGATTCCCATTCTATACCGCCAGGTGGCAGCGGAAAGCGTCCCGCCCGCGCTCGCCAAGCTGCAATGGATTTCATTCCTGGACGAGGCGAGCTTCGATGCCCAAGTGGACGATCTCGTGCGCGCCCTCGACACCGACCTGGAATGGATCAATGAACATACTCGCCTCCTCGTTCGCGCCCGGGAGTGGGACCGCGAACAACGAGAACCTAGCTACCTGTTGCGAGGCAAGGATCTCAAAGACGCCGAGCAATGGATGCTTGAGTCCGCGCACGCCAAAGAGCGACAACCGACGGCTTTACAAAGCGCATTCATCGGCGCCAGCGCGCAGGCGCAGAAACGGTCAAGAAACTGGCTACTCGGAGGGATCAGCGCCGCGGCGATCATCGCCGGGATCCTCGCCCTAGTAGCGCTCTATCAACGCAACCAAGCGCAAAACAACGAGCGTCAGGCCGTTTCACGACAGCTCGCCGCGCAAGCTACCGGCGGCATGGAGCGCAATATCAACTTATCGATGCTGCTTTCGATAGCGGCTTATCAACGCGCGCCAACTCTTGAAGCCCGCCAAGCACTGCGCGGGATTATCGAGGCCAGACCGCATCTGTCGACATATCTTTACGGCCACAGCCAGCGAGTGCACCGTCTCGCGTTCGACTCGAGCGGGACGTTACTGGCGTCGTCTAGTACCAACGGCAAGGTGGTCGTCTGGGATACCCGCAGTGCAAAAGAGGCCTTTCAAAGCCAGGGGAATGTCAAATCTTCACCGACGATAGCAATCAGCGCGGCGGCAAAACTCCTAGCCGTCGGCAACGACGACGGCATGATCCAGCTTTATGATATTGTCAGCTGGAAACCGTTGGAAGCGATTGGGACGGATCACAAATCACCTATCACCGCCGCAGCCTTCAGTCCCGGCGGCCGTTGGCTTGCTTGGGGCGGTGCCGGCAAGCGCATTTTGGTTTGGGATGTGCGCACTCGCAAACTTCATTGTGGCTCAGCTGAATCGCACAAGGCACCATTGACGGCGTTGCGCTTCGCCATCGACGGTCGATCCCTCGTTTCCATGGACTATTCCGGATTGGCGATCACCTGGAATACCGAGTCATGTCAAGACACATCGAGGCTAGACTCGACCGGCGGCGGCTCCTTCGCAGCGGTCAGCGCCGATCTAAAATGGACGGCTTCGACGGACGCTGGTTATCCTGAAATTCACGTTGCCAATTTGGCGGACCGAAGCGCAAAAAAAATGGACATCAGCAACAGTGATTTCCTGCTGGCGATTGATTTTCATCCGGCTGGCAACCCTCTCGTCCTCGGCACGCGTGACGGCACGACGCTGTTCTGGGACCCCCATGCCGGCAAGATCCGACAAACCCTGCGCGGCCATGGCGTTGACGTGACCAGCGTCGCATTCGACCGGAGCGGTCTACGGCTAGCCTCGGGGTCGATTCACGGCGAAGTGATCCTGTGGGACTTAACCAAGACGCGGCCAATGGAGACCACCCGCATCTTGGCGCAACCTGCGGTGGAAAGCGTATTCTATGCGACCGACAGCGAACGCATTCTTGCCGCCAACCGTGACGGACAAATTTATTCTTGGTACTTGGCCGACGCGAAAGTGACGTCCGAAAACCTCTCTTGGACGGCTAAGCCAGCGGCTGTCCTGATAAGTCCCGACGGCGAGCGGATTGCCGCGCAACTCGGCGAGCGTATCCTCGTTCGCCGCGCGAAAGACGGCGCCGTTGTCGATGAATTCTCAATCTCGCCATCCGCGGAGCCGTCTTTGTTGTTCAGTCCGGACGGTCGTTATTTGGCATTCAGCGATAACGGCGGCGCTTTCTTGCGTGGCATCGGCGCGCGCAAGACATTGAGGGCCGGTACCACGACCAAGGACAACGTCGCATTCACCTTTGCCGCTGTCGAGCATAGACTGGCATTCGCGACTTCGCCACACGCGGTGTCGTTCTACGACTGGCAAACGGCGCGCACCACCGACCTGTCCGTCCCCGGGCACATATCCTATATCCGCTCCCTCGCACTCAGTCCCGACGGCGACATAATCGCAACTGGTGGCGGCATGTACGATGGCACCATCAGGCTTTGGAGTGTTAATAGCGGACGAATGCTTCGCACCCTCCAACCTAACGATCCCACGGACATTGTCCGAATGTTCTTCTCGGCGGACGGCCAAACACTCGCCAGCGTGACCGCCTATAGTAATCTGCTGCGGCTTTGGGACGTTGCTAGCGGTCGGTTGCTAAGCTCCCCTACTCGCCTGGATGAATCGCAGCATAAGATAACCGCGGCATTCAGTCCTAAGGGAACTCGCCTGGCAACAGTGCAAAACGGCACGATTGTCGTCCAGGACTTAGAACCCTTGAATTGGATCCAGTCCATTTGTCGAGCCGTAAATCGGAATCTAACCATGAATGAATGGCAGGACTATGTCGGCACAGCAAACTATCAAGCGCCCTGCCCGCGACACCCGACTCCCCAGTAGCCACCCGCATAAACCGTCACACAGGCCAGCAGAGCACGCTTGCGATAGCCTCCCGTCGAATGCCACTAGACGCTGGGTGAGCTTGGAATATACTTCACACCACGCTAATGTTAATCCGCTGAATCAACTGAATCACTTGATATCGTTCACGCATAGGAGGAACCCATGAGCGCCGAAACTGACAACGTGGCGACCCTAGAACAGGCCTACCAACTTTGGCACGACACTAAAGCCGGCAGCGTCGACCACTGGTTGAACTTGATGACCGACGACTTGCAGTTCCGCTCCCTCGCCGCCGGGGCCATTGAAATGCAATTCACCCGTCCCTCATGCTGCAAGGACGACGTGAAGCAATACTTTGCCGGCCTGACAACCGAGTGGGAAATGATCTACTACCGCGTTGACGAGTACGTCGCCCAAGGCGACCGCGTCGTCGCCCTTGCTCAGGTATCGTTCAAGCATAAAAAGACCGGCAAGATCCTCGTCACAGCCAAAGCCGACTTCCATAAATTCTGTGACGGCAAGATTTGCGATTTCTTCGAGTTTTACGACACGGCGAGTGCGCTCGCAGCGGCGACAGCAACGTCATAGTTCCGTAGGGTGAGTGGAGCGCAGCGATAACCGTCAGCAATCGCTACCTTACGCGATT
>JBGTCC010000809.1:0-4341 GCA_041749055.1 Thermodesulfobacteriota bacterium
CGAGAGTAAAGGAAGCCAACAGCTATAAGCACCGTGCATATTCCAGCGACGATCAAATCGCAGTGTCGATTGGGCACCCACATGCAAAGCAGAACTACAACCACATATGGCAGCCATCCCGCCAAACCCAACGGAACCGTCAAATCCACGACAAAAGTCGCAGCAGTCAGAAAAACCATAGCCACGACAACCAGGGCGCGAACCTTTTCCACTCTATAATTGAAGACTTTCATCGTTGCCTCAGTCGACGCATCAAAGCCCACACTATTCCCAAAGTCTATTTACCCTATGCCGTTCTTAAATGAAACTTGAAATCAAATACCACTGGGAAACATGATATTGGGCACCGCTCACCCTGCTCTGCATAAAGATAAGTTGCCAATAAGCCAGGTCTTCGTGATGCATCTGTTGATTTGTGCATCAATGATTACAACAAAGCAGAATTTCAAAAATTCCTAAGGGCTGGGGAAACGATATGGCAAAAGTTCGCCAATTTTGGCGGCGTGGCACAATGAGAATAAAGTAGTTCTGTGATATCCAGAATTTCGGCGCGTTTTGACAAATTGCAAAGTAGAGATGCTGTCGGCATGTCGCGCAGGGACCGCGGCCGAAGAATCATTTCGCGCTCTGTTTCGATGATCCTCGAATCGCCCGGACAACCAACCACGAAATCACTAACCACTGCAACACGGGCACGAGACCGATGCCACGCACCGTCGGTATCCAGCTGCTAGCCCAATTTTGAGCTACATGTACATTGCGATATTCACTAAAGATCGTATACGCAACCCCGCTCGCGACGAACAAGAACAACGGGAGCGCAACTACCGATCCGCATGGGGTGGTCGCTGTTTGTCGTTCTTACGGTTGCGGGCTTGAATCTACTACGTTCAAACGCCAATCGTAATCGTGATCTAAACCGCCGCTATAATCTTTTAAGGCTTCAATCAGCGGCCCGTTCGCATATTTCCGCCAGTGTTTCATTAGACCTTCGGCGCTGCCGCCGAAATCCTCTTGGAACCAGACATAAATGCTCGACACCAGGAGCTTGCCGTTCTTGATAGCGACGCCGCGCGGATGGTTGATATACTCCCGCGCCCCACGCTCCAATAGCGATTCTGTGTTCTCAGCGGTATAGGCTACAGGCTGGAGATTCGGACAACCGAGGCTTGCGCAGTTGACCGCGTAATGAACGCGATTGTCCTTCCAAATCGGCCGCAGAACTCGATGCTCGATGTCGTCCAGAGAAAGCTTGTCTCCTTCGATCGTGAGCAGTTTAGCACCCCACGGTCCCCTGACAAACCATCCGGGCGATATGTTGATGTCTCTGATCGAAGCGACCGGGTAACGTGATATGATCAAATCTACGGTGAGCGCATTATAAAGATTGATCCAGTAGGCTTTTTGCTCCGTGCGATTGTAATTAGAAATCGGCAAACTCTGGAGCATCTGAAGATAGCCCTTGAGGGCCTTGCGGTCTTCGTCGCCCACTGCTTGATAACGCACGCGATTGATCCCCGATGGATGCGGCGCAACCAAAAATTTCTTAAGAAAACCATCCCAGACACTGTGATCGATTTTCTGTTTGCTCGTCGGATCGCTTTTTTGCCATATCGACCAGAGTTCGGCTTTAGGTGCTGCGTTGGCAGTTTGTATCGTGACTAGACCCAGCGCCACTACCAGTCCGAGGCGTAACATTATCTTATTCCGCATGGGCACTGTTAAAATCATTGAATCCCTTTCGAGCAACATTAACGTCGCCATGCCAACCATTTCTCGAAGACTTTCTTAACCGTCGGTGTCAACTTAGTTCGCATATAGGCGTCGCCGACCTTGTGCAGCACCTCAACCTGGGTTGGATAGGAGTGAATCGTCGACGACAAAATTCCGAGCTTTTGTTTGGCCACGATCGCCAGCGTCAGCTCACCGATCATTTCACCAGCGTGCCGGGCAACGATAGTGCCACCCAGAATCCTGCCGCTTTTCTTTTCATAATGGACTCGCGCGAAGCCTTCTTCCCCGCCGTCGAGAATCGCGCGGTCGACATGGCTTAGCAGTTCGGTGATAGTAGCGACATCGAGACCCTTCGCCTTAGCATCTTTTTCGTAGTCACCGACGTGAGCGATCTCTGGATCCGTGTAGGTACACCAGGGAATGATCAGATCGGACACCTTGCGGCGCGCCATGAAGAGCGCGTTGGCGATGACGATGCGCGCCATGGCGTCGGCGGCGTGGGTGAATTTATACCGGGAACATATGTCGCCAGCGGCATAGATCTTCGGATTAGTCGTGCGCAGTCTATCATCCACCGTGACTCCCTGAGCGGTGTATTGCACGCCGGCCTCTTCCAGTCCCAAGCCCTCCAAGTTAGGCTTGCGGCCGCCGCCCACAAGAATCTCGTCGACGACAATATCGTAATGCTCGCCGTGTGAGTCAACCGTGAGCCGCTTGCCGCCGCCATCGACCCTCGTAATGTTTAGATCTTTGCCGCAGCACATGAGGCTTACGCCGTCCCTGTCGATTATCGATTGCCGCACAACTTCACTAGCATCCGAGTCTTCGTTGGGCATAATGCCGTGCAAAGCTTCGATCAAGTAAACCTCGCTGCCGAAGCGCCTGAACGACTGTGCCAACTCGCACCCGATGGGACCGGCGCCGATCACGGCGATCCGGCGCGGCAGCTCGGTCAACGTAAACACGTTTTCATTGGTCAAATAGCCGGCTTCTTTGAGTCCAGGCACGGGCAGGTCAGTCGCTCGCGCTCCGGTAGTGATTACAGCGCGGTCGAACTCAAGACGTTGGCCGTCGACTTCGACCGCCGATGGCCCGACGAAACGACCATGATCCAAGTACACGTCGACGCCGAGCTTACGAAAGCGCTCCGCGGAATCATGCTCGCTCATTCCGGCCCGTAGCCGGCGCATCCGTTCCATTGCAACCGAAAACGAAATGCCAGGTTCACAAGCGAGTTTCACGCCGAATTCCTCTGCATTGCGCGCATCGAATACCGCCCGCGCCGCGCGAATCACACCTTTGGAAGGAACGCAGCCCACGTTCAAACAATCGCCGCCAAACAGGTTGCGCTCGATCAAGGCAACCTTCGCCCCGAGTCCGGCGGCGCCGGCCGCGCTCACCAAACCCGCCGTGCCGCCACCAATAACGACCAAATTATACTTTCCGGCCGGAGTTGGATTTATCCATTTCGGCGGATGACAGTTTTCAATCAACTGTTTGTCATGAGGATCATCGACCAGCATCATTTCACCAAATGGTGTTGGTTTATGATTTAGATCCAGATGCGGCTTTCCTGCGACCACGTTGCCTCCTTGATCTTGTTCGGCTTCCCGCATGGCTTTGCGCGCCAGGCGCGTAACGATAACGACCACGGCGAGCGTCGCCACGAGGCCGACATATTTCAGTGCTTGTTGGAAGAATCCTGCAGAAGCGTCTATCCCTCCGACGAGTGCGTCACGCGCCGCAGCGCCGATGTAAACGTAAAGAAACGTCCCCGGCAGCATTCCCAGCAAGTTCGCCAGTACGTAGGAGCCTGTCCCAACTGCCGTGAGTCCCAACAAATAGTTGAGGAGCGTGAACGGGAAGGCTGGGCTCAAGCGGGAGAGAAAGACCATCTTGAAACCTTGTCGGCCTATCGCACGGTCGAGAGACCGAAATCTCGGGTTGGCTTCGGCCCATCGGGCAACTTTCTCACGCAAGAACGTCCGCGCGAGAAGGAAAGCGCATAGAGCGCCTATATTCGCGCCCACAAGCACCACCAAAAAGCCGGTGGTCAATCCAAACAAACTGCCAGCACCGATGGTCAGTGCACTGCCCGGAATGAATAGCACTGTTGTAACGATGTAGGTGAGCGCAACTACGATCGGGCCGATGCTACCTAAAGCATGGACATATCCTTCAAGATCCGCAAACCACTGTTGAATAGGAAGAAATAGAAATCCGACCGCCGCGAACAGTAGCAGTGCAATTATGATAATGAGCTTTCGACTTTTCATGAGTTGGCGTTCCGCCTTGGTAGAGATTTCCTGTCCCATGCATAATACCGACAACGATCATGGGTCACTGCGGAGATAATTCCAGCAGAGGGCAGTTCAAGATGCATGATTGCCAAGCCGTTCGATGACCACGCCATCGAGGCCATGATTAGGAGAGTAATTATAAAGGAACAACAAGTTAACTCCGTCCGACGGCGCTAGGTACACAACGCTAACAATTTGCTAACCCAGCAGGGCATTGATCCCCTGCATTCGTTGTAATCTGAGCGAGAACGTCAAATTTCATATTTCTCGATCTCCAGTTCGGGATGTGAACCTGGCAGCGCCGTCC
>JBGTCC010000810.1:0-3015 GCA_041749055.1 Thermodesulfobacteriota bacterium
ATTCTTGAACCGGCCAACAAGCGCGAGGTCAGCGAGGTGCTCAAGAAAAACCTGCGCTTGAGCAAAGACGAGGATGTCGACGCGTCTTATCGAGTTTCGCGCCTGCAAATGCCCAACCTCGACATCGCGCCGAACCTCGAAGCCTGGCGCACAGTGAAACGGCTGGTCGCCAAGGTGAATCCCAAAGTCCAGGACGTCGACATAGAACAAGTGATCGTCACCGGCCCGGCGCAATTCTTGGAAACAAGCGGCTTCATGGCCGAAATGAGAAAGCGACTGCCACGATAGCAAAAGACTGTTCACCACGAAGGACACGAAGATCATGAAGGTAAGATAAAGATTAGAAATTTGTTTTCCGAACTTCGTGTCCTTCATGCCTTCGTGGTGAACAAAATGACATCGCATAGCGACCAGAAAACATTTGTGCTGTAAAATTGAAATTTAAGGAGAAGACCATGCACGGCGGACAAGTAATGTTGAAGGCGATCGAACGGAGCGGCATCGATTTTATCTTATCCTCGCCAGGCTCGGAGTGGCCGCCGGTGTGGGAAGCGCTGGCGGAAGCGGCGGCGCGCGGCGCGCAGAAACCCAAGTACATCAACTGCCGCCACGAAGCGGTCGCCGTCGCCATGGCGGCGGGCTACACCAAAGTGACCAACCGGCCGCAGGTGGTCATGCTCCACGCCACCGCCGGGCCGCTTAATGCCGCGATGACTTTGCGCGCCGCACTGCACGAGCGCACGCCGATGGTGATCATCAGTGGTGAGATCGCCGCCTACGGCGAAAACTCCAAGGTCGCCGATCCCGGCGGACAGTGGCTGCATGATCTCACAGACCTCGGCGGTTCGCCGGATTTGCTGCGCGGCTGCGTCAAATGGGCCGACCGCATCGCGTCGGTGGAATTACTAGGACCGACCATCGAACGCGCCGTGCGCATCGCGATGGAACCGCCCATGGGCCCGGTGCTGATCGGCATTCCGTTCGAATGCATGATGGAACAAGTCGATGACATCGACCACGGCAAGGCCAATGAAGTCGCCCGCGCCCACGCTGTCGACGATGCCAGCATCGATAAGGCATTGACTCTCATCGCCGCGGCGAAAAATCCCATTGCCTTGACCGAACATGTCGGCGGCGACCCGCGCGCGGTGGAGCGCTTCGTCGAGCTTTGCGAGCTATTCGGCATCCCGGTGATGGAAACCTACCGCCCTGCATTCATGAATTTCCCGCGCACCCATCCACTCTACTTGCATCACGATCCCAAGGCAGTCGAGGCGGCGGATTTGATTCTCATGGTCGACGCCGTGACGCCGTGGTATCCGGCGAGCAAAGCGCCGAAGAACGCCAAAGTAATTGCCATCGCCGAAGAGTTTCCCAACTCGCGCCTGCCCTACTGGGGCTACAACGTCGATCTCGCCCTGGTCGCTGCACCAGCATCGACCCTCGGACAACTTGTACAAAAAGCCAAAGCCTCCGAACAGGTCGCCGCCAATCGCGCGAGCTACCAGCAACGTGCAGCGCGCACGGGCGAACAGCACGACAGTTATTTTGGCAAGCTTAAAGAAGAAGCGCAGAAGCACGCCGACGACAATCCAATTGACCCGCGCTGGGCGGTGCATGCGCTCGGGCAAGCGCTGCCGCCGAATTCAGTGATCTCGGAAGAGACCACGGTCTACCGCAGCTTGATCCAAGAAACCATGCCGCGCGACCAACCGCAGTCCTATTTCGCGCGCGTCACCGGCGGACTCGGCGTCGGCTTGAGCTACGCCCTGGGCGTGAAGTTGGCGATGCCCGACCGGCCGGTCTTCGCGCTCATCGGCGACGGCGCGTTTCACTACAACGCCGTGCCGTCATGCCTGGGCGTAGCGGAGGAATATGGCCTGCCGATCCACTGCGTGATCTTCAACAACGGCCGTTACCTGTCCATGGAAACCAGCTTGATCAAATATTTCCCCGACGGCGCGGCGAAAGCCACCGGCGTCCACTTCGGCGCCGAGATCGGCCCGCGGCCCGACTATCAACACTACGCCAAAGCCCATGGCGGCGAAGGCTTCCGGGTCACCAACCCGAAAGACATCGGGAAGGCCGTCGAACAAGCGCTGAAGTGCGAGCAGGAAAAGAAACTAACGGTGATCGACCTGGTGCTGAGCGATTTAAATCCGCGCTAGAACGCCAAGGCCTCGTTACAGAAATTACGCTCACGCCGCGTCGGCGCTGGCAACCGTGATGTCGATCTCTGCGCGGAGTTCCGAAGTAATGGCGTTGCCGCGAAACGTGCCGCTTACGGGAGCCGCGAGCAGAGGATCCCCGGCTGCGGCAACGGCCACATGGCGATCGGTTACCGCCAAACCCTGACTTGGATCGTAGCCACGCCAACCGACGCCGGGTAGATAAACTTCGCCCCAGGAGTCCAGCGAGTGTGGATCTTTTGCGCCGCTGTCTTGGTAATAGCCGTTGACGAAACGAGCCGCGATGCCGACATAGCGGCAAGCGTCCATGAAGAAAACCGCTAGATCGCGGCTAGATCCGGCTCGGCTCAAATAGGTTTCTTCGGCGCTTCTCGGCGCCCCAACTCCCCGTTCTGTTTGTTGAAAACTTTCGGAAATTTCCCGCGTGAGCCTCGTCAGGAAGCGCAAGGTTTTCCATTCGGTGCGATTGGCGATCTGACGGGCGAATTGTTCGACTAAGTGGCTCTCGTTCCGGCGCACGGTATATGGGGCGAGATAACCCTGAAGCGGATCCTGATAGCTCACTGGCAGGCGGTCGGCCCGCTCGGCGAGAATATAGTTGAACGGATTACGGTATTGGGTGATTATTTTGGCGCGGCTGGCGACGATCAGTTGCTCCGTCAACCCTTGAAACCAAACATTCTCGACGATGTTGCCGTCGATATCGATACCATCCGTCGATCCGGCTGGACGCGGCTCGACCTTAAAATCAAAGTACGTCAGATTTTGCACGGCATCGCAACGCGGACGGATCCGCAGATGATGCAACTCGAGAAAAACCGGGCGG
>JBGTCC010000811.1:0-4648 GCA_041749055.1 Thermodesulfobacteriota bacterium
TTGTCTTCGGCAACCGACACGACTCCGTCAGGCATCTGCAAATCTTCAATATGGACCGAATCGCCGATGTCCAGAGCGGTTACGTCAACGTCGAAAAATTCCGGAATATCGAGGGGCAAACACTCGACCTCGATCTCGCGCCAGATCGGCTGAAGAATACCGCCGTTTACGATACCAACCGCCTTGCCGACAAAGTGGAGCGGCACACGCACCTGAATCTTCGCGGAAAGATCGACCTCGTAGAAATCGGCATGGATCACGTCGCCACTGATCGGATGAAATTGCATGTCCTTCACCAGGGCAACCTTTTCGGCGAGCGTGGCCGAGGCCGATTTCAACCGTACCAGGTGGGAACCTTGCAGTCCCGCGACGCGCCGAGAGAATTCTTTCTTGTCGAGCGCCAAGTTGACCGCCGTCATCTTCGGACCGTATAGAATCGCCGGAATTTTACCGTCGCGGAGCAACCGTCTGGCGTCACGTTTACGCTGCTTATCGCGAGCTTCAACCTGTATTTCCAGAGTATCCAAGGAAACTACCTCCTCTGATTAAACGAATAGAGAGCTGATCGACTCTTCTTCATGGGTGCGGCGAATCGCCTCTCCGATCAAATGGGCGACCGACAGTGTTTTAATCTTGCCGCATCCTTGGGCCTGCGGCCCAAGGGGAATCGTGTTGGTGACAATCAGTTGTTCGAGCGGGCATTCCTCGATGCGTTTGATCGCCGGCCCGGACAATATTGCGTGGGAGCAGCAACCGATGATTCTTCGAGCGCCCGCTTTTTTAAGCGCTTCGGCAGCCATGGTCAGGGTCCCGGCGGTATCGACCATATCGTCGATTAATATCGCAATCCGATCCTTGACCGCACCGATAATATTCATCTCGGCAACGACATTGGGACCGATCCGGCGTTTATCGATAATCGCCAATGATGCATCCAAGCGCGTCGCGATCGCCCGCGCCCGTTCCACGCCGCCAGCGTCCGGCGAGACGATGGTAACCTCGGTATGATCGACTTGCTTGCGCAGATAATCCAACAGCACCGGCGTGGCGTAAACATTATCCACGGGGATGTCGAAAAAGCCCTGGATCTGCCCCGAGTGAAGGTCCAAGGTCAACATGCGCGACGCGCCGGCTCGGGTAATCAAATCGGCGACCAACTTAGCGCTGATCGGCACCCGCGGGATGACTTTGCGGTCCTGGCGCGCATAGCCGTAGTAGGGCATGACCGCAGTGATGCGTTGAGCTGAAGCGCGCTTGAAGGCGTCGAGCATCAACAAAAGCTCCATCAAGTTGTCATTGCCGGGCGCCGACGTGGACTGCAAAACAAACACATCCGCGCCGCGGACGTTCTCCTTGATTTCGACCTTGCTCTCGCCGTCGCTAAATTTGTCCACCGTCGCCTTGCCCAACGGCACTTTGAGATATTGGCTGATCTCGGCGGCCAGTGGCGGATTGGAGTTTCCCGCGAATATTTTCAAATCGGCTTTGCGACCCATCTTATTCTCACTACCCTGCTGCAAGTCGGTCAATTCGTAGTCGAATCACCACTGCCGCCAAAAACAGCAGCGCCGTCCCTCTGTGAACGGCGCCACTCAAGTTCTACTAAATCTATGTCGCAAAGGCCAGCCGGGCAATATTACGAGAAACTGGCTGGGCGGGAAGGATTCGAACCTTCGAATACCGGCTCCAAAGGCCGGGGCCTTACCACTTGGCGACCGCCCATCCGAGAACTTCCTCTGGGAAGCTCATCCGGTCGCGCAGAACATCCGATCAATCGTCATGGACCGGTGTCGGCGCCCCGCCGTCAGCGAGCACTTTTTGATATTCTGCGATTATCTTTTCCTCGATCATACGGCGCGTCTCATTATTGATCGGATGCGCGATATCTTTATAGGTTCCGTCCTTGCGCTTCTTGCTGGGCATCGAAACGAACAGCCCAGTGGCGCCATGTATGATTTTTAAGTCCCGGATCACAAAGCAGTGATCGAGTGTGATAGTGACATAAGCCCTGAGCTTATCTTCCTCGACAGGAAAGACCCTAACCTCGGTAACTTGCATAGGGACCCCCTCTGGACAAGCCAGATGTTGCGCCGGTAGAGTTCTTTTTATGGGCTTTTGACTAACCTTAATTCAAAACATGCACCAGGAACGCTTGGACTCCCTCCTCATGCCGAATTCGACGAAAGGCACGCTCGGCCAATCGCTTCGACCTGAAAACGCCAAATACCGAGGAGCCACTTCCCGACATCAGAACCGCCACGGCACCTGCCAGAGACAGCATCGTTTTCATTCGACCTATTTCAGGATATCGCTTTATGGCGACCTGCTCGAGATCATTGACGAGTAATTTCTCGATCGTATCCAGGCTCTCCAACGGCGTCGCAATGCTAGTATTTACGCTAGGTCTTGTCAACTTTAGAGAGAGATTTCCGTACACCCACGCAGTCGCTACGGGAAATCCAGGGTAGGCCAGTACCAGCCAGCGGCGCCGCAGCTTCGGCAGCAAACGGAGTCTTTCGCCGATCCCACGCGCCCGTGCCGGCTTGGCGCGAATAAAGAACGGCACGTCAGCGCCAAGTTGCAGCGCCAGCCGTTCCAATTGGCGCACCGACAAGTGCAATTTCCACATGCGGTTAAGACCAACCAAGACCGCGGCGGCGTCGGTACTACCGCCGCCCAATCCGGCACCGATGGGAATTTTTTTTCGAATGCGAATGCAAACAGGTCGATTAATCTTGGTTTTTTGCATCAACAATTCCGCGGCGCGATAGGCGATATTGTCCCGACCCAACGGTACTTGCGGATGGTTGCAGCGAAGTTCCACCGGCGCATGCGGCGCGGCGCGGCGCGTGGTGGTGCGCTGCTGAATGTCGATCTCATCATAGAGCGACACCGGCACCATGACGGTATCGAGCAGGTGATAGCCGTCGGCGCGTTTGCCGACCACCCGCAAGCACAAATTGATCTTTGCCGGCGCTCGAATCTTCACGCGCCACTAGCTAACATAGCCGCTGGTTAATTGCGAAAGTCCGGCAAGCCATGACACAGGACTCAAGCGCATTTCTCGACGCCGCGTGGCAGGCGGCCGACACCGCCGGCGAGATCATCCGCGCCAACTGGCAAAAACCCAAGAGTATCGACTACAAAAGCGCATCGATCTGGTGACCGACACCGACCGTCTGTGCGAACGCGCCATCGTCGAAAAGATTAGCAGGGCAATTCCCCGGGCACTCGATTTTAGCCGAAGAAGAAACCAGGCTGGAGCGCCAAGAGAATTCGTGCCGTTGGATCGTCGATCCGCTCGATGGCACGACCAACTTCGCTCATGGCGATCCGCACTTTTGTCTCTCCATCGCTCCGGAACGGAACGGTAGGATTATACTTGGCTTGGTCTACTATCCGCTGCGACGCGAATGCTTCCGCGCCATCGCCGGTCAAGGCGCAACGCTCAACGGCCAGAGCATTCGCTGCTCCAGCGTCGACGATTTGGACAAGGCCCTACTCGCCACCGGATTCCCCTACGACCGACGCGACCATGCGGACTATTATCTAAGCTTCTTCAATGCCTTTTTGACCCGTAAACAGGGCATCCGGCGCAATGGCTCAGCGGCGCTGGACCTATGCTACGTCGCATGTGGCCGCATCGACGGCTATTGGGAGGCGAAACTGAAACCTTGGGATGTTGCGGCGGGAAGTCTGATCGTCGCCGAGGCGGGCGGCAAACTCAGCGACTTTCACGGCGAGCCATTTGACATCAGAGGCCGAGAAACTTTAGCGGCCAATCCGCTGATTCATGAGCAAATGTATCGCATCACCGCCGCCATAGAGACCAAGCGCGTTGACTGATCGCCAACCCGGTGATAGAAAATTTGCCACGCGCCCGTAGTGAAATGGATATCACGAGGGTCTCCGAAACCCTAAGTACAGGTTCAATTCCTGTCGGGCGCACCACGCTGATTTATAGAGGCAATCTCTAAAATTTAAAGTCACCCTAAATGAGCATAAGCCAGCGCGGCGGCTGTTTTTGGCGCCGCGCCGAGCTGCGACTCAACAATCTGACCAGTGCAGATCTTGAGGCTAGTTCGACCCGATGCGGCAACGACAAGCGGCGCTATGGCGACAGCCGCGACCGTAACCGAGCACTGATCGTTTCGCTCAAATGTTCTACGGAAATCTTAGCGGGAAGCGGTTCGGGTGAGGCACCGAGGCCGGTCAAATTCTTGTTGAGGGTATCGAGGTCGGCGTAGCGATTTTGATATTCATCCAGACCCGCGAGGCACTGCAAGACGCTCCGATCTATTTGGCCCAAACAGTCGCGCAACGCCGCCATTTTCTCATCAGACTGTCCGCGCAATTGGTCGACTTGGTTTTGCACGACCAGCTGCGCGGCGGGACGCACGCGTTGCTCGATTTGCGTCTGCATCTCTTGCAACGCATGCAACAAGCGACGGTAATGCGCGTCGACTACCGTTGCTGCGGCGTCCAACGAAGCGACGGAAGCTGATCGCAAAGTCAACGAGGATGGAAGGTCGCCGCGAAGCGAACCGAGCGTGGAGTGAATGCTGGTGATTTTCTCCAGCACCCCGCCGCGTTCGTCCAAAAAACTTTGCAGTTGCTTGATTGGATCTCGATCCATCGAGCAGATAAG
>JBGTCC010000812.1:0-6060 GCA_041749055.1 Thermodesulfobacteriota bacterium
AGCGCGCCGACGGAAAACTCATCCCGTCGCAGTGAACGGCCGCCGTCAGACCAGCTCGATCTCAAAACCATAGTCAACGCTCCAATCGTTCTGTGCATTGACGACAAACCCACCGTCGGCGGCCAACCTTCGGGCGAAGCCTACGCCAAAGCCGCGGCAAATGGCTTTCGCTCGGTCATAACCCTGAGGTCGCCGAAAGATGGCGTCGACACCTTACGAGAGCGTTTCTTGGTCGAAAACAACCGGATGCGCTATTTCAACATCCCAAGCGCAAACCCTTTGCCCAGCGTCAAGCAAATCGACGAATTTCTCCAATTCGTTAGAGACCCAGCCAACCATCCGATGTTGATCAACTGCGCCTTCGCCGAACGGGTCGCCCCCGACCTGATGATGTTCCGTATCCAGGAACAAGGCTGGACTGAAGATAACGCGTTGGAGGAAGCGATTCGATTGGGACTGCCGCGAGACGAGATGCGAAGATTTGCTCGTAGCTATTTAAGTCCTCGGTCAGGCAAATAATCCGCGGCGTCGATCGCACCCACGCAAGTCTCAATCAGCGCTTTAGGATCAGAGTCGAAGAACAGCTTTCCCCGAGTCGGTTTCTGGCAGACCTCGACAATTTTCTCAATATGATCTGCCACCCCGCCGCTGCCTTCTAGCACGCCGATAATTTTGCCTTCATCGTAAGCGATGGTGAATTCGTTCAGCGTTCCGGTGGCGCCGCCGAAAATAATCACAATATCCGACGAGCGGATATTGATGACGTTGCGCCCCTTATAACCGAAGCCGGTGTAGACGATCACATCCGCGCCATCTTCAGGTAAACCATAGCGCTGCACATGCTCGGCGCGATTCTCGGCTGGGGATATCCCCAAGGCAAAACCACCATGCGTGCGAAACGCCCGCGCGACCATCGCAGGTAGCCCAGTGGTTGCACCGGTGACCAGGAAACAGCCGGCTTGGGCGACCGCTGCCCCCAAGCTTGCAGCAAGTTGTTGCAGTCGCCCCGACTCAGCGGGACTAAGCCCGTCATTGGCCGACGCACCCATGACACCGACAACCGGTTTACGCATAGTCATTCTCCGGAACTGGAGTTGTAAGTGAGTCGATGCTTTTACGTCACGGCGCAGATCGATACCGCCAGCGGGCAAATTGCCAAGTCTTCGAGGAGCTGTTCGTGAAACGAGCGCCGGTCAAATCACTTTATCGCGCTGGAGCGCTTCGATCGTGGTGGCATCATAGCCAAGCTCAGACAAAATCGCGGCATTGTTCTCGCCTAGACTCGGAATGCGCTCGTAACGCGCTTCGCTCTTCGACATCTTGAGGGCGTTGGCGATCACCGGAACCTTGCCCACCGGCGACTCCGCTTCGCGGATCAACTTGCGCGCGACGACCTGGGGATGGGCGAGCACCTGGGCGATGCCGCGGACGATGCCGTGCGGCAGATCGGCTTTTTGCAATTGCGCCAGCCAGTGCTGGTGGTCGCGCGCGGCAAAAATATTCTCGATGGTTTCTTCCAGCACGGCGCGATTCTTGCGCCGGTCCTGGACCGATGCGAAGCGCGCATCCGTAAGCATCTCCGGCTTTTCAATGACGACTTTGCAGAAAACATCCCAATCCGCCGGACTCGCTACCGCCAGATTGACATACTCACCGTCACCGGCCAAATAAGGGCCGTAGGGACAAACATAATGGTGCCGCATACCGACGCGCCCCGGCTCTTCGCCGGCATGCCAATAATGATGTGGAAAGTAGCCAAGCCACGAAACGATCGAATCGAGCATGGAGACGTCGATCAATTGACCCTCGCCGGTCTTTTCGCGCTGGTAGAGCGCCAGGAGAATACCGATCACCGCATACATGCCCGACGCGATATCGGCTATGGCGATGCCGGCGCGCGCCGGCTTGTCGGGATAACCGGTGGTCGCGATGATGCCGCCCTCGCCTTGAATCAACAGATCGTATGCCTTCACATCGCGATAAGGACCGTCTTGGCCGTAACCGGAAAGCGAACAGTAAATCAGTCGCGGATTCAGTTGCGAAAGTTTTTCATAACCGAGTCCAAGCCGGCCGGCGACGCCGGGCGCATAGTTCTCGAAGAAAATATCCGAGCGTTTGGCTAACTCTTGGAGAATCTCGCGCCCCTTTTCTTTCTTAACATCGACGGTCAGGCTGCGCTTATTCCGGTTCAACCAAACGTAACCCGACGACAAACCTTTCACGACGGAATCCCAGGAGCGTATCACGTCGCCAACCCCAGGACGCTCAACTTTGATCACCTCCGCACCCATGTCCGCCAACAGACAGGTCGCGAACGGCCCCGATAGCACCTGCTCGAAAGCGAGAATCTTGACGCCATCCAACGCCCGCAAAGTTTTGGAATTTTCCGCCACACTCACCTCACGATCGTCATTGAACTTTTGCCCCCCCTCTATATCTCCCCCCGTCACGGGGGGAGAATGAAAGAGGGGGCCCGGTTCCAGCCGTCGTTCAAATCATGTTTACTTAGGTTCAACTTTGATGGTAGGAAACAAATCGTTCTTCGGCGCGAACGCTTTCTTCCACACCATCACGCTGCGGGCGTAGTCGATCACGACTTTACCCTCTTGTTGAACGCCGCGGGTGCGCACTTTGAGAATCCCCCACTGCGGTTTCGACTTGGACTCGCGAATCTCCAGCACTTCGGATTCGGAATAGAGCGTATCGCCGGCGAACAAGGGATTGGGCAACGTAATGCCGTCCCAGCCCAGGGCGAAACCATTTTCACTGACATCCGCAACACCCATGCCGGCAACGATGGCGAGGGTCAAGGCGCTGTTGATCAGACATTTGCCGAACTCGGTGCGTTTGCCGTACTCGTTGTTGAAGTGAATCTGATTGGTGTTATTGGTCAGCAGGGTGAACCAGATATTATCGGCTTCCGTGACGGTGCGGCCAAGACGGCAGCGGTAAATATCGCCGACCTCGAAATCTTCAAAATAGCGGCCTTCCCAGCCTGGCTTAACGGCCATAACGCTCCTCCTCTTTAGGCGCTAAAAACATTAGGTTATAGTCTACGAACTATAGGAGGCATCGATGGATTTCAACCTGACAATCGAACAGCAGCAGATCCGTGAAGAGATCAAAAAAGTCTGCAAAGAATTCCCCGATACCTACTGGCGCAAGGTCGACAGCGAAAAGGCCTATCCAGATGCCTTCGTGAAAAAACTCGGCGATCTCGGCTGGCTGGCCGCGCTCATTCCGGAAGAATTTGGCGGCACCGGCCTCGGCATCACCGAAGCGAGCATCATCTTGGAAGAGATCAACCATTCCGGCGGCGTCGCCACCGCCTGCCACGCCCAGATGTACACCATGGGCACCCTCTTGCGTCACGGCAACGCCGAGCAAAAACAGCGGTACTTACCGAAAATCGCCACTGGCGAGCTGCGCCTACAAGCCTTCGCCGTCACCGAACCCAACGCCGGCTCAGAGGCGACACGCCTGCAAACCAGCGCCGTTAAAAAAGGCGACCGCTATTTGATCAACGGGCAAAAAATATTTATCTCGCGGGTCTTACAGTCCGATCTCATGCTCCTGCTCGCTCGCACCACGCCCTATGACGATCTGAAAGACAAAACTCGTGGCCTTTCGGTATTTATCGTCGACTTAAAAGCCAATCAAGGAAAGCTTGAGGTTAAGCCACTTGACTTGATGATCAATCATCACACCAATGCGCTGTTCTTCGATAATGTGGAAGTACCGGTTGAAAATCTCATCGGCGAGGAAGGCTTGGGCTTTCGCTATATCATCGATGGCTGGAATGCAGAACGGATTCTTGTCGCCGCCGAGGCGGTCGGCGATGGGCGGTGGTTCATTGAGCGGGCGGCGAAATATGCCAGTGAACGTAACGTCTTCGGCAAACCCATCGGCGCCAATCAAGGTATCCAATTTCCAATTGCCAAGGCTTACGCGAATATTGAAGCCGCCGATTTAGTCCGCTACCAGGCGGCAACCAAATTTGACCGCAAAGAGAAGTGCGGCGCTGAAGCAAATCTAGCCAAGTACCTCGCCAGCGAAGCCGCGTGGGAAGCCGCCAATGCCTGCCTGACCACCCACGGCGGCTACGGTTTTGCGACCGAATACGACATCGAAAGAAAGTTTCGCGAAACCCGTTTGCTGACGGTGGCGCCGGTGAGCAACAATCTAGTTTTGGCATATCTAGGACAACATGTGCTCGGCATGCCAAAGTCGTATTGAGTAAAGTCTAGAGTTTAGTGTCTGGAGTCCAGCGTTAATTCGACTCCAGAAACGCCGGATTTTAGACGCCGGACTCTGGACTCTGGACTCTCGACGCCAACCGCCGCACCAACAATACTCCTATTAAAAACAGCGCCGTCGACCCCAATGAGCCGACGACGAACACGCTGGCGATACCGGTGGCATGCGCGATGAAGCCGCCGATGGACGGACCGAGGATATTGCCCATGTCGCCGGCGGCATTGTAGACACCGGAGGCCAGGCCGCGGCGAACCTTCGACTCCGGCACGTCTTGGACCATGCCGACGGCATTGGCCACCAGAACGATGGCACGCATGAATCCCGAAGCGACATAAACGACGAGGATCGTGCCAAAGCTAGAAAAAAGCGGCACCAGCATCAAGATCAAAGATTGCAGCGGCAAGCCGAAATACGACAGCCCTTTGTGCCCCACCCGATTCACCACATGGCCGCTGATCGGCCGGGTGACAGCGTTGCAACCGGCGTAGGCGCCGCGAATGATACCGATCTGGGTCAAACTCATGCCCACGCCCAAGCCGTAGAGCGAAATGAACACGCCGCCCATTTGATGCAGCAGGTTCAAGAATAGCGCGACCAAGACCACGGTCGCCAATTCGGGTTCGAGTAACGCCTTAAACGATTCCCGCACGCTGAGTTTCGTCGCTTCTTTACCTTTGCCCTGAGCCGCGCCATCGCCGCTCGGTCCGTGCAAACTCCACAACAGCCCCACGGCCACGAAGGACAGCATGGCGCCCAACTGAAAGGTCCAGGAATAGCCCCAATGGTCGGCGATCAAGCCGCCGAGGAAATTCCCCGTCGAATAACCCACGGCCAGACAGCCGACGTAGTAGCCCATGGCATGATTGCGGTTTTCATCCGGCGCCAGCGAGTCGACGTAGAACGCCATGTAGAGAGTCGTCACCGCGCTATAGGCGAAACCGTTGAGACAATGGACCACCGCGAATGACCAACTACTCTCGGCAAAGCTATAGGAGTAGTTGGTCAACCCCATCGCCATGATCGCAACGGACACCAGCCAGCGGGCGCGGCCACGGTTGTAGAGCATGCCGATGGGCAAGCGCGCCATTAGCGCGAAGACCGGCCCGAGCGAAATCACTGTGCCGATCAATGCCACCGGGATACGCAGGTGATCCAAATAGGGCGGAATCACCGTCGACGACGAGTTGCTCTGGAGGGTTACCGCGACGATCGGCACCAGAAGCTTGAAGGTGCTAAGTTTCATATCCGTTCAGTTATTCGCTAAATATTTTCCGGCTTCAACCGAGCGCCGGAACAATTTCTCCCAGGAGTCGAAATGACGCCTGACGAGGGTCCGATGGCTGTCATCTCGAACAAAGTGAGAGATCTCGTCGGCAGATTGCAAAGCAGTCCTACAGCCCAACCCAGTCGTTAGACATTCGCCGCCCCTTCAGGTAAAAATTTCCGCCAAGGAGAATTTTTCTCATGGATTTAATCCGCTCATGGATGTTCGTGCCGGGACACCGGCAAAAGATGATCGACAAAGCGCTCGGCTTGAACGCCGACGCGATCATGCTGGATATCGAAGACGGCGTCGCGCCCAATGAAAAGGACTCAGCGCGCAAGAATATCGGCGAGTCTTTGGGCCGCGCCAAAACTCCCGGTACCCCTGCCCGCTACGTGCGCATCAACTCCATCGGCCACCAGTGGATGGACGCCGATTTGGCGGCGGTGGTGCGTCCCGGCTTGGAAGGCTTGGTCTGCCCGAAAGTCGACACCGTCGACGACATCAAAAAAGTCGACGCATTGCTCAACGACATGGAA
>JBGTCC010000813.1:0-7816 GCA_041749055.1 Thermodesulfobacteriota bacterium
CCGGGTCGATGCCGTCGGCGATACCGTTCCCATCGGCCGGCCCCTGGTGAATACCGAACTCTATATTCTGGACGGCGTAATGCAGCCGGTGCCGATCGGTGTGGTTGGCGAGCTTTACATCGGCGGCGCGGGCGTGGCGCGCGGCTATTTGAATCGGCCGGACTTGACCGCGGAGCGCTTTATCGCCAATCCGTTCAGCAGCGAGCCCGGTAAAAGGATTTACCGCACTGGAGACCTGGCCCGCTATCAGGCCGACGGCATCGTTGAGTACCTCGGCCGCACCGATAACCAGGTGAAGCTGCGCGGTTACCGCATCGAGTTGGGCGAGATTGAGAGCGTTCTCCGACGACATCCAGGGGTGGGGCATGCGGCAGTTGTCGCCGGCGCCATCGGCGGCGAGGGCGAGAGAGAGTTGGTCGGCTACGTGGTGCCACGAGACGGCGTGACGTTTGCGGAAAATGATTGGCGTGGCTACTTGCGTGGCAAGTTGCCGGAGTACATGGTGCCTTCAGCTTTCGTGTTTTTGCCTCAATTACCATTGACGCCCAACGGTAAAGTCGACAGCAAGGCGCTGCCCGCCCCGGATGGATCTCAAGCGAATGCTGCGCATGAATTAATCGAGCCCCGAAATGAGATCGAAGAGCGGGTGGCGCAGGTGTGGCGCGAGGTGCTGAAACGGGACTGGGTCAGCGTCAATGAAAACTTTTTTCAGCTGGGCGGCCACTCGCTGCTCGCGACCCGTGTGGTGGCGCGCTTGCGCGGCAGTTTTAACGTCGATTTGGCGCTGCGCAAAATCTTCGAACGGCCCACTGTCGCCGGGCTTGCTGAAGAGATTTCGTTTTTGCGCGGCAACGAGGCAGGGAGTGGTTTAACCCCGATGCCGCGAACGGCGCGCGGCGGAAATTTGCCGCTGTCATTTTCCCAGCGCCGTTTGTGGTTCCTGCAAAAACTTGACGGCGATCTCGCTGCCTATCATATCCCGGCGCGATTTCGCATCGACGGCGCGCTCGATGTTGTGGCGTTGGCGCAGGCGCTGAATTTTCTCGCGGTGCGCCACGAGGCGCTGCGCACCGGGATTAGAGAAGTTGCCGGCGAACCCTGCCAGGAAATTGTCGCGCAATTAACGATTGCCCTGCCGATCACCGATTTGTCCGGTTTGCCGGCTGACGCGGCCGAGGCCGAATGGCGACGACTTGCAGCGATCGATGCCCGTGTGCCCTATGATTTAACACAGGCACCGCTGTGGCGTGCTCAGTTGGTCAAGCTCGCGGAGCGGCATCATGTGCTGATTTTGAACTTTCATCATATCATCGCCGATGGTTCTTCGCTGGCGATTTTCTACCGCGAATTGGCGTCAAGTTATGAGTCTTATCGCGAGAATGTAGTTGAAGCTGTCGCGCCACTGCGGCTGCAGTACGCCGATTACGCCTGCTGGCAGCAGCAGTGGCTCGACTCGCCGGCCGGCGCGGCACAGTTGGACTACTGGAAGCGCATCTTGGCCGATTTACCCGCGCCGGTATCGCTGCCGACGGATTTTCCCCGCCCGGCGGCGCGCAGCTACCGCGGTGCCAAGATGACCAGGCGCTTACCCGGCGAATTGGCTGCGGCGATGGACCGTTTTAACCGCCAACAGGGCGTGACCTCGTTCATGACTCTACTGGCGGCGTTCAGCGTTTTGCTGTCGCGGATCGGCGGCCAGAGCGATGTCGTCGTCGGCTCCACCATGGCTGGGCGCAATCACGCGGAGATGGAAGGTGTCATCGGCTGCTTCATCAACGCCTTGCCGCTTCGGCTCCAACTTGGCGACAATCCGAGTTTCGTTGGCTTGCTGCGTCGGGTGCGCGAAGTTTGTTTGGACGCTTACAGCAATCAGGAGCTGCCGTTTGAAAAATTGGTCGAAGAGGTCAATCCGGCGCGCGATCCCAGCCGTAATCCGCTTTTCGATATTCTCTTCAATGTCGCCGACCTATCGGAGCGCAGTTTTTCACTATCTGGCTGCGAGATCGACAAGATTATGGAAAGCGCTCCCAGCGCCAAATTCGCTTTGGTGCTGTCGGCGCCGGAAATCGCCGGCAGCGTCGAACTCACGGCGGTTTACAATGCCGAACTTTACCGCTCGGAGCGGATCGCCGCGGTACTGGAACAATTCCAACTTATCCTGGCGCAGGCGGTGCGCTGTCCTGAATTCGCGATCGAGGAGATTTCACTGGTTGGCGCATCCGCCCATAGCTTGCTGCCGGATCCGACGGCGGTCCTCGATGATCGCTGGGAGGGAGCGATCCATGAGCTGATCGCCGAGCAAGCGCGCTATGGGCCGCGGAAAGCGGCGCTGGTTCAGGGCGATGAAAGTTGGAGCTACGCCGAACTTGATCAGGCCGCCGGACGGTTGAGCAGCGCGCTCAGGGCGGGCGGCGTGATGCCTCGGGAAGTGGTCGCGATTTACGCTGCGCGCGATGCGTCGTTGGTCGTTGTAATGTTGGGAATTTTGCAAGCCGGCGCAATCTTTTTGATTCTCGATCCGGCATACCCGGCGGCACGGTCGGTGGAATATCTGAAAAGGGCTCGGCCCCGCGCTTGGATTCAACTCGATGGCACGGCCGATACCGCGGCGCAATTGACCGGCTGTCTGAACGCATTGGAAGTCGAATTTCGCATGACTCTACCGCGCGGCAAGATCGCGATTGCCGCGGCGCTGGCGCATCACAAGCAAGGCCGCGTCAGCGTGCTAACAGCGGCGAACGATCCGGCCTATATCGCCTTTACCTCCGGCTCCACTGGAGAACCCAAAGGCGTTCTCTGCGGTCATGGACCGATGACCCATTTCTTACCCTGGCAGCGCGACGCCTTCGAGTTGCGTGGGAGCGACCGCTTCGCCATGCTCTCCGGCCTGGCCTACAGTCATTTGCACCGTGACGTTTTTACCGCACTGGCGCTCGGCGCAACGCTTTACATTCCCGATGAGCGCAGCGCGCGCGCGCCGGATTTACTGGCAGACTGGTTGGCCAAACATCGCATCACGGTTTTGCATCTCACGCCGGCGTTAGGACAGTTGCTCTTAGCCGGCGGCCAGTGCTCGTTGCCGGCGGTGCGCCGGATCTGGTTCGGCGGCGATGTGCTGACGAGCGGCTTTGTCCGGCGCATGCGGCGATTGGCGCCAAAGGCGGTGATGGGCAGTTTTTACGGCGCCACCGAGACCCAACGCGCCGTGGGCTATTATGAGATTGGCGGCGAGTTCTTCGACGCCTCTGGCCCGACTTCGCAGCGGGTGCCGTTGGGACGCGGTATCAAGGACGTGCAGTTATTAGTTCTAAACAAAAACCAACAGCTTTGCGGCATCGGTGAGTTGGGTGAACTGTATGTGCGCAGCCCGCATTTGGCGTTGGGCTACCTGGGCGACGCCGAGCGCAGCGCAGCGATGTTTATCGTCAATCCATTCACCGGAAATCAATCCGACCGGCTCTATCGCACCGGCGAAGTCGGCCGCTATCGAGCCGACGGCAATGTCGAGTGGGCCGGCCGCTCCGACCGGCGGATCAACATCCGCGGATTCCGCGTCGAGATGGCGGAAATCGAAGCGGTGCTCAAACAACATCCGACGGTCTCAGACGCGGCGGTGATAGCACGAGAATTTCCAATGACTGACAATTCAAAAGCAGCCCCGCAGACGAAAAGCGGCCCCGCGGAGCAAAATCCAAAATTAGACCGGCGTCTGGTTGCTTACGTCGTCGCCAGCGAAGAGGGGGAAAGCGAGATTGATCTATTACGTTGCTATATTGCCACCAAATTACCGGACTACATGGTGCCGGGTTATTTTGTCCTTCTAGACCGGCTGCCTCTGGGGCCCAATGGCAAGCTCGACTACGACGCGTTGCTGCCGCTGATGGAATCGTGCGCCGAGTCGAGCGCGGCGGCGATGGCGCCGCGTTCTGAGGTCGAAAGCAAGCTGTGCGAGATATTTACCGAGGTGTTGGCCCGAGAGCGGATCGGCGTCGAGGATAATTTCTTTCGTCTCGGCGGCCATTCTCTGCTCGCCGCTCAAGCCGCCGCGCGGATTAAAAATACCTTCGGCGTCGGCCTCGATTTACGCGCCTTTCTCGCCGCGCCGACGGTGGCGGCGTTGGCGCGTTCCCTTGGATCCTTGAAGGTTGTGCCGGCGCCGGATATCGGCGCCGAGCGCGAGGAGATCGAGCTATAGATACCGGGAATTTTATCGCGCAGTTGCGTGCGCTCGATATCGCGATATCCGCCGATGGCGATAAGTTGCGCATCAACGCGCCCAAGGGTGCGATGTCTGATGAGCTGCGCGCGTCCATCGCCGCGCGGAAAGCTCAGTTGCTGGCGATGCTTCGCGCCGGCGCTTTGACCACAGTGCGGTCCATTCCGCGCCGCAAGACAGGCGAAGGCGCGCCTTTGTCTTTGGCCCAAGAGCGCCTGTGGTTCTTGGCGCAATTAGAACCGCAAAGTTCCGTTTACAACCTCTGCCGTGCGCTCCGCTTGCGCGGTGCGCTCGATCGCCACGCGTTGGCCGCGAGTCTCAACGAGATCGTCCGGCGCCATGAAGTGCTGCGCTCGACGCTCTGCACCATCGACGGCATAGCCGTGCAAGTTCCGCTTGCCGCAGCCGGTCGAACGTTGCGGATCACCGATTTGCGCCGCTTGCCGCGCGCCAGACGTGACAACGACCTGCGCCGGCGCATGAAGCTGGAAGCGGAAACTCCTTTCGATCTGGCGGCGGGGCGGCTGCTGCGCGGGCGGTTGCTGCAAGTTGACGATGCCGAGCAGGTTTTGCTTCTAACCACCCATCACCTTGTCGCCGATGCCTGGTCCATGGGAATTCTTGTCGGTGAACTCTGCCAGCTTTACGGCGCCTTCACCGCTGGACAAGCTTCATCTTTGGCCGAATTGCCGATTCAATATGGCGATTTCGCCGTTTGGCAGCGCCAGCGCATGGAGACGGCGCCGCTTCAGGAGCAGCTTCGTTACTGGAGCAAGCAGTTGGATGGCGTGGCGGCCCTGGATCTGCCCACCGACCGGCCACGGCCGGTGCGGCAAAGTTTTCGCGGCGGCCGCTACCCGTTGAATTTTTCACCGTTGTTGACCGCGTCGCTCAATCGCTTGGCGGCGCAGGAGAACGCGACGCCGTTTATGATTCTACTGGCGGCGTTTCAGGTCTTGCTGCATCGTTACTCGGGCCAGGACGATATCGCCGTGGGTTCCGCGGTTACCGATCGTCCCGATGCTGAATGCGCGGGGCTGATCGGCTTCTTCGTCAACACTTTGGTCTTGCGTGGCGATCTGAGCGGGCGGCCAAGCTTTCGCGAGTATCTTCGCCGAGTGCGCGAAGTTTGTCTCGATGCGTACGCGCACCAGGATGTGCCCTTTGAGAAACTGGTCGAAGAACTCAAGCCGCGCCGGGAGCTCAAGCGCCAGCCGTTGTTTCAAGCTTTCATTGTTTTGCAGAACACGCCGAGCCGTTGGGCAGTGCCGGAAGGAATTGTTATCGAGCCGATGGAAGTGGAGAACGCTACGGCGCAGTACGATCTGTCGCTTTACCTGCGCGAGCGCGGCGGCCGGCTGCTCGGTTATTTCGAGTACGCCGGCGAGCTGTTCGACGCCGCGACCATTGAGCGCATGGCTGGACATTTTAAAATTCTCTTGACCGGCATCACCGCCGATCCTGATCGAAAGATCGCTGCCTTGGCAATGCTCAGTGAAAACGAGCAGCGGCGCATGCTCGTGGAATGGAACGACAGCGCGTCGGCATATCCGAGCCAGAGCTGCATTCACGAGCTGTTCGATGCCCAAGTCGCGCGCACGCCTGACGCCGTTGCCATCGAATTCACAACCTCGACGTTGACCTTCGCCGAACTCAACCGGCGCGCCAACCGATTGGCGCACTATTTACGCGGTCGTGGCGTTGGCGCCGCGAAGCATGTGGGGCTGCTGCTTGGGCGTTCTCTTGAGATGGTCGTGGGCATACTCGGGATTCTCAAAGCTGGCGCTGCTTATGTGCCGCTCGACCCACGTTATCCCCAGGCGCGTTTGGATTTCATGGTCGCCGACGCTGAACTCGATCTCTTGCTCTGCCAGGGCAACCTCTGCGGCATGATCTCGTCGGCAAACGCTCCGCTTGTTTGTCTCGACGATGGCGGCCTTTTCGCCGACCAGAGTGATGAGAATCCGCCGAGTGTCGCCACCGCTGCGGATGCGGCTTATATCATCTACACGTCGGGTTCCACCGGTTCGCCCAAGGGCGTAGTTGGGGTGCATCGCGGCGCGGTGAATCGTTGCGCCTGGATGTGGCGGCGTTATCCGTTTCGCGCCGGCGAAGTCTGTTGCAGCAAGACTTCGCCGAGTTTTGTCGATTCGGTTTGGGAAATCTTTGGACCGCTTCTGCAAGGCGTTCCTTTGGCGATCGCCGACGATGACACCGCCCATGATCCACATTTACTGATCGAATTTCTCGCCTATCGGCGAGTGAGCCGCATTGTCTTGGTGCCTTCGCTGCTAGAGGCGTTTCTCGACGATGGTGCCAATCTGGCGGTTAAGTTGCCGCGGTTAAAACTCTGGACCAGCAGCGGTGAGGCTCTGACCATTGAACTTGCAGAGCGGTTTCGCAGGAGCCATCCCAAGGCGGTCTTGCTCAATCTCTACGGTTCGTCGGAAGTCGCCGCCGACGCGAGCTATTTCGAATATGACGGGAGCGTTCTAGACAAAACGGTGCCGATCGGCCGGCCAATGGCGAACACCGCGGTGTATCTCTTGGACGGGGAGCGCCGGCCCGTGCCGGTGGGCGTCACCGGCGAACTGTATGTCGGCGGCGACGGCTTGGCGCTGGGCTACTGGCGCCGGCCGGAATTGACGGCGGAAAAATTCGTCGTCAATCCCTTCAGCGCCGATCCGGGCTCCCGCCTGTTTCGGACCGGCGACTTGGCGCGTTATCGCGCCGACGGCAACCTCGAATATCTTGGCCGCGCCGACAATCAAATAAAGCTCGCCGGTCGGCGCATTGAACCGGGTGAGGTCGAAGCGGCGTTGCGCAGCCATCCGGAGATCCAGGATTGCGTCGTCTTAGCGCGGCCGGATGACGCAAATCAATCTGAAATTCCAAATTCCATAAGCGACCCCGCAGACAAGATTCCAAAATCGTCAGGTTTGTTGGTTGCGTACATTGTGGCGCGAGACCCGCCGTCTGACCGCGAGCTGCGCGAATTTCTCCAGCAAATGCTGCCGGCTTACATGGTACCGGCGGCGTTCGTTCGGTTGCAGCGCATTCCGCTGCTGCCCAACGGCAAAATGGATCGACTCGCGCTGCGGCATCTCACACGCCCGTTAGTGACGGAAGAATCGAAGATCGTTCTTCCGCGCAACGACACCGAAACGAAAGTGTCGGCGCTCTGGCGCGAGGGGCTGGGTTTAGACTCTGTCGGTGTCAACGATGACTTCTTCGAGCTTGGTGGCCACTCGCTACTGGCGATGCAGATTGTCGACGGGTTGCGCGCGGCGTTCGATTGCGATTTTTCCTTGCGCAAGTTTTTTGATGCGCCGACGGTTGCCGGCATCGCCGCTCGGATTCAAAGCGGCGACCGCGTCGCACTGCCGCCGATCCTGCCGTCGAGTAAACCAGGCGCTGCGCCCGTGTCATCGGCTCAGGAGCTCTTCTGGAACATGGACGACCTGTTGTCGGGGGCGGACTTTTTGAATCTTCCTTACGGCTATCGGCTCAGCGGCCGGCTGAACGACGCGGCGCTGGAGCGCGCCATCGAGGCGATCACGGTGCGTCATGGCGTGTTGCGCACGGTTTTCGAAGAGCGCC
>JBGTCC010000814.1:0-2852 GCA_041749055.1 Thermodesulfobacteriota bacterium
CCAGGTGCTGGCGCCGGCGACGTAGGCGGCTTCTTCGAGCTCGCGATGAATTTGGATCAGCGAGCTGTTCATCATGCGCGTGCCGTAACTCAGCCGGACGATGATGTAGAGCAGGAGCAACAGCCAGATCGTGCCGTAGAGCGGGATGAAGCCGCGCAGGACGAAGAGCGCGAGCAGGACCGCGCCGATGGCGAAAATAATATTGGGCACGGCGTGGGGCAGGAAGGCAAAGAAGTCGAAGACAAAGCGGCAGCGGATCTGCGAGCGCAACACCACCCAGGCGAAGATCAGGCTGACGATCACCGTGATCGTCGGCGTCAGGATCATTAAGATAGATGTGTTGCCGGCGCCGCGCAGGACTAATTCCCAGGGCAGGCCGACATAGTTTTGCAGCGAAGTGCGGGCGAAGGCTTCCACCGACGGCATCTCAAAATATCTCAGCAGTGATGCCCAAAGCAGCATCGACAGCGGGATGAGCTTGCTCAAAACCAGATACAACCCGATAAATAACCAGGCGAGCACCGCGCGGCTGCCGAGTTTGACGAATTTAGGCTGATAACCCTTGCCGGTGATGACTTCGTATTGGTGGCTGCGCCGCTGCACGCGTGAGTACCACCAGCCCAAAAACGCCGCCAGGATGATGCCGATGATGCTGAAGGTCGCGCTAGCGCCGTATTTCGGCAGCCCTTCCTGGGGGCTCACCATCAGATACATGTAAGTGCTGAAGGTGAAAATCCGGTTGGACCAGCCGATGATTGCGGGCACGTCGAAGGCGGAAAGGCCGACGGTAAAAATATAAATCGCCGCCGCCAGGATGCCGGGCCAGATGAGCGGGATGGTGACGGTGAGGATCATTCGCGCGGTACTGGCGCCGCTGGCTTCGGCGGCTTCCTCGAGCTTGGGGTCCATGGCGCGAAACGCTCCGGCGGTCATGATGAACGCCACAGGTGTTAAATTTAATCCCTGCACCCAGCCCATGCCGGTGATCGTGGTGATGCTGAGCGGCGCGTCGATCAAGCCGAAGCTATCTTGTAAGAATTGATTGACCACGCCGATGCGCGGATGGAGCAGAAACAGCCAGCCCATGGCGACTGCGAAGCCGGGGATGAGCAGACCGATGGTCATGAAGGTCAGCAAGACGGTCTTGCCGGGGAAATCGGTGCGCTCCACTAGCCACGCCGTCGGTAAGCCGAAAAAGAACGAAACCACCAGGGCGACAAACGAGAAGCCGGCGGTATTCCACAGAACCTTGTAGGTAAAAGCTTCGCCGAAAACCGTCGTGTAGTTTTTCAGCGAGAAGCGATTGACGGTATCGAGCAGCGAGCCCTCGAAGAAACTTAGATAGAAAACCACCGCCAACGGCGCGAGGATCAACAGGCTGACGAAGGACGCGATGGCGACCATCAGGATCGCCCAGGGGTCGGAAGCGCCAGCGGCGTTCGAGATACGTTTTTTAGCGCGCATGGACGGGGTTGGTTTCCGGGGCGGAGAGGGGCGATTCGTGAATCGCCCCTACACTGGATGCGCAATTAGGACGAGATCCCTCGGTTCCCTCGGGATGACGGCGCGATGCGCCGTCATTTCTGGCTGACGATCTTGACCATTTCCTCGGAGACTTTTTCGATCTCCGGGTTGTCCGCCACCCATTGCAGCGTCGGGACGAAGAATTTTACGCCGCGTTTTTCCAGCGCCCGCACTTTCTGGCCCAGCTGCGACTCAGGAAACATATAGAGATCCGAGAAATCGCTTTCCCACAAGAGTTTCTGCGCTTCCTTGGTGAGCATGAAAGTGGTGAACAGCTTGGCGGCGTTGGGATGCTCGGAGTTCTTGGGAATGCTTAAATAAAAATGACGCACCATGGCGGCGTCGGTGGCGATTACATGCTCAAGCGGCGCGCCTTGGGCTTGGAGTTCGAAGGTGCGGGCGCCGTTACAGTCCATCACCAGGGCGAGAAACTCGCCGGTGACCACCCGCTCCATCTCGTTGCAGCGGATCAAGCCGGCGACCTGCTTGGAAAACTGCTTGACGTAATCGAGCGCGGCATCGCGTCCCCACAGCTCCTTAGCCGCGAGCAGGTTCAAGCCGGTGACGTAAGGGGTCGAAGCGATCTTGCCTTTCCAAAAGGGTGTCAAAAAATCTTTCAAAGACTTGGGTATTTCGTTTTTCGGCACACGGGCTTTGTTGTACGGCGTGCCCGGCAGGCCGGAGTAGACCCGCAGACTTTGATTGTCGCCCTCGACCATCGGTGCGGTGATGCGGCCCGGTAGCAGCTTGGTCCACTCGACCTCTTGGAAAACCTTGCGTTTAACCAAAGGCACGAGATAGCTTTCCGCGCCGATATAGACATCGGTTACGGCGGTCTGTCCGGCGGCGAGCTCGGTGGCGATCTGGCTGCCCATGGCCGGCATCGACGGTCCCGGCGTGAAGCCGATTTTGATGTTGGTGCCGAACATTTTGTTCATCGACTGCTCGTAGAGCGACATGCGTTTGGTGCCGCCCAAGGTGCCCTCGCCCCAGCTGAGCTTGAGTTTGCCTTCTTTGTTGGCCTCTTGGATGACGGTCGTCATAGCTGGAGACCACTGCGACTGGGCGGCGATGGACGGGCCGGCTACTAGGACGGATAGGACCGATAGCGCGGATAGGACTATAATTTTCATAACATCTCCTTGACTATCATTTTGACTATCATTGCTTGCGGGAATACGAAATCCCTCGCGGAGGGCGATTCATTAATCGCCCCTACAATGAATGACCGCGTGCAGCACGCGGTCATTTCTGCGTCATGATTTTGACCATCTCTTCGGAAATCGCGTCGATCTCCGGGTTGGCTGCGACCCATTCCAACGTCGGCA
>JBGTCC010000815.1:0-2760 GCA_041749055.1 Thermodesulfobacteriota bacterium
GCCCGACCTCGACACCGCTAGATTTCACCAATAGCTTTTGGGCCAAATACTACTGTATGATCGCGCGCGGCTCGGAGCGCTTGAGGACACCGGCGCATCCATGAAAGCTGATCAAAATTTTGCATGTCGCCAGGCTGGGTAATGTCAAAGGGAGGATCGCGTCGGATGAATAAATTCAACCTCACAGTAACGATTATATTCGGCCTTGTGCTGGCACCGGGACTTCTCATGGCGGCTTCAGAAGTAGTCATCGGTTACGCAAATATCAGCGCGCGGGTTAGCCCGCTTTGGATCGCGCAAGAAAAAGGCCTCTTTGCCAAGTATGGTGTAAACGTGCAGCAAGTCTACATGCCCGGCTCTCCCGTTATGATCGCCAGTATGGCGAGCGGACAAGTCCATCTCGCCAACAGCGGCGGCACCGCGGCTCTCGGCGCGGCGGCCGGCGGTTTGGACTTGCGCGTGATCGGTACGTTCACCAGCCGTATCCCCTTCGATCTGGTAGTCAGACCCGCCATCAAGAGTCCCAAAGATCTGCGCGGCAAACGCATCGGTGTGCAGGTGATCGGCGGAACCATCTGGATGGCGGCGATGCTCGGACTGGAACATCTGGGACTCGATTCTCGTCGCGATGACATCCAGGTCGTCGCCGCCGGTGATCAAACGATGCTCAGCCAAGCGTTGGCGAAGGGAACCATAGACGCAACCATCGTCGATAGCGCTTTCAGCAGCGATTTAAAGCAGCGCGGATTTCCGACCCTGATCGAGCTCTCGAAAACCAACATTCCGTTCGTCAGCAACGGGATTGTCGTGCGCGCGAGTTACCTGCTCCAACAACCGGATGGGGCGAGAAACGCCCTGAAGGCGTGGATGGAAGGAGTTGCCTACGCAATGAGCCCGCGGATGAAACCCGCGGTGATCGAAACCATCGTGCGGCGCCTAAAGATATCCAACCCCGCGCTTGCCGAGCAGGGCTACCAAGATCTGCTGCGCGCCACGGACCGCAAACCTTATCCCTCCGTGGACGGTCTTAACAACGTCCAGCGTCTGATGAAACTGCGCAATCCCGCAGTGGGCGATATTAATGCCGAGAGTCTGATTGACGCAAGGCTTATTCAGGAACTCGATCAAAGCGGCTTTATCGACCAACTTTACAGCGCCTACGGGGTAAAATAGGGCGCGGCGATTTGCCGTCGATTTGAACGTGGGAGACGCAAGAGTCAAATCTTTACTGTTAGTATTCGCAGACCAGAAGAGTTAGCAGCGGCCAGAGGAACATCACAGATAAAGTTTTGATCCCTACGACTTAGAGCCTAGGAGCAATCAGTTCCAGCCTACTTCACTTCCCCGGGAAAAAGCTTAGAAGCGTAATCACGATTGATCGCCTGGATGATCGAGTTGTCATAGAACCGTTTCGGATCAGCGCCTTTGCCCTTGTCGTCCGGTGAGTTTTCGAGCACCAAGCGGATCGCCGCGGGATCGACACTCATGTCTCTATTCCAGACCCGCAAGCCTTGCCGGTAATTCTCGGCGAGCAATGCCGCGTCGGTAATCTTGGAATATTTGCTGTTAAGCCTATTGGCATACTCCTCGTCATCGATGGCGCGCTTCAGACCGTCGAGGTGCCCCATGAAATAAGCTTTGATCGTATTGGGATTTTTCTGCGCAAACTCCCGCATCACCGCGGTGCCCGGACCGATGATTTTTACGCCGTCTTTGTAATAGTCGACGACCACCGTGGCGCCTTTCTGCCTGGCTAGATCGGTGTGCGGCGGACCGATCACCAAACCGTCGGCATTGCCGACCAAAAATGTCGACAAAGACTCTCCCGGCGTGCGGTGATAGATCAGCTTCACATCTTTGCCCACTTCCATGCCATATTTGCGCGCGGTCATGCGCACGACGATTTCGCCGAAGGCGCCGGGAGAAGTCGTCGAGATCGTCTTGCCGCGGAATTGCTCGAACGACGTGATGCCCTTTTGGCTGAGCAACATCAGCGAGCTCTTATCCACAGAAGCACCGACGTAAATTATGTCAGCCCCGCCCAAATTGCCCGCGATCGCCGTGGCGCCGCCTTGATAAATATCGACCCTGCCCGAGATCAATGCCTGCACCGAAGTGCTCGCCGCCACCACAGAGATGTTCACAGCCAGGCCATGCTTGGCAAAGTACCCGCCATCGAGTGCCACCGCCGTAGGCATACTTGTCGCTCCCCAGGCCGCGATCGCTACCTCTAGCTGATTTTTTTCCGGCTTGACCGATGGAATTTGTGCAAAGACTTCACCGCCCAGCAAGCAGCCGACCAACAACATTGTGCCATAACCAAAGCTTAGCGATCGACGGAAGAAGTCATATTTCATTTTTCGTAGACCTTTCGCGGCAGATAATCGGCCAAATATCCACGCTAACCCATCACCTACGGAGCCTTTAGCACGGCCCTGCGACTGACCGCAATGACAATCTTGAACCAACTGTTTGGACGAACCGTTCGGACTACAACTCGGCCTTGCGATCCGCCAAAATCTCGTCGTTTGCGATTTCCCACGCCTTGGTCGCGCCGTCGCGCACCCAACCAGGAGCTTACTTCCGCCGAAACAAATCATCCGTCATCCGCGAAGTCACCCCTTCCCGTTTCAGCGTCTCATCATACTCCGCGCGGATAAACGGATCTTCCTCGTCGTAGGGGATCGCCGTGCCGCCGTCGCGCACGTCGATGGCGCCTTCATCGATCGCTTTTTCTCCCGGTCGGCCCGGTTGTTGGGC
>JBGTCC010000816.1:0-8031 GCA_041749055.1 Thermodesulfobacteriota bacterium
ACGCCGCAGTCTCTGGACGTCCTGCTCCCGGTTTCGGGGAAGATTGCCTTCGTCGTCCGGGGGTCGCAGCACAAACTCACCGCCGCGATAAAATAGCTTTCGCGATCGCAGCCCGGTCTTCGCATGAATAAAGCGCAACTCCTGCCGGCCAAAAGCTGCTTTCACTTCGCCGATCCAGAATACCTGGCTCCGCGGTTTCTGACGGCCGTCCTGGATGAAGATTGCCGCGTTGCACCTATTGGGCTTACGAAGATCGACCACCACAAAGATCCGGCGGCTCGGTTCTTTGATCCAATGCCTCGGCCAGCCGAGTTCGAAGCCGGTCAGATCTCCAGAGCGGACATAGCCCAGTCTTCGCAATGTCACGATATCTAGGACAGCATCGATGAGCTGTTGTCGCTTGGGTTCTTTTGCAACGTCGTGGACTTCAACAGGCGGCCTCAACCGCGACGTTACACTTCGAAACTCCTGCGCAAACGTCGCCAGGACCCGATCGGGTGGCATCGTTTCACGAGACTGCATGGCTTGCTCGGCCGCGCGCAGGCGCGCCCTGGAAAAAACCTGCCGATCAGCAACGTCATGGTCGCGTTCGATCGCTTGGCGCGCGAATCCTAATCCGATCTGCTCGATGACCTTTTCCTGGTTCGCTAATTGCAGCTCCAGTTCACGTTTGCGCGCACGCGCGCGCGGACCTCTGATGCTGCTTAATTGCTGTCGAAGCTTGTCGCGCTTTGCGAACAACCGGTCGCGATAGCTTCGGCCCTGGCTCGCATAAATGTGTCCTGCGGCGTCGCGCGACACAAACTTTCGATGAGAGTTGCAATAATAGAGAACATCGCGTGGTTGTCCGTGCTCGTCGAGCAGGAACCAGCGCCGTCCGTTGAACCTGGTGGGCCTGCTGGTGAGCCGGATGAGGTGCGTGCCCTGAGGAAAGACGACCGAGAGAAATGGCTCGCTTTCGGAGCGCAAATCGGCAATAATCCTGCAAGTGGAATAGCAATATTCGGTGCGAGCGCCCGGCACCAAAATCCCAAGCCTGCGCCAGACCCTGATATCCGCACTTCCAGAATCTCCCATACGATCGCGTTTTTTGTTCTTGGATTTCATCAGCAACGCGCCCATTTATAGGAATAAATACCTTTCTGTCACACGAAAACTTTTGCAAGAGTATGGAATGCCGGAGTTGTTTGTAAAAACGGAATTCCGGCTTTTCAACTGTGGAGACGAAAGGGTTTTCAGCCGGGATCTCGCCGATTGTGGAATTCAGAGACGCCGGCCAATTTCAAAAAAGCCCGATAACTGCGCCGAAAACAACGATCTCTAAAAATGCGCACTGCTTGGCTGGCGATGCAGTGCAAGTCGAGCCCTGCTCCACTAAATTCCCCTTCTAACTGGGAGTTCCGCATAGTGTGTGAGGAGAATTGCGCGGCGACATTCCAAGCACGATGTTCTCGTCATCGGAAAGTGCGCCTGCAATAGGCCCCACTTGGGCACCTATCGGTAGACTCAACTCTCGAGGTCCGATGGCTGAATCGTCCTTTACAAGAGAGCCGACCATCAGAATCCGATCATCAAATGAGTAAGGAAGCCGCCCGCAACGGTAACGGGTTGTTAACCTCAACAACCAACGCGCAGCAGAACTACGTTTACCTTAAGCCCGGCTCAATATTAAACATTCAGCTTCGATTCACCATCCATGATCGCAAGCGTGAGTGCCATGAAGGCTCGTTGTTTCATCTCAATTTCTATCGTCATGATGACTGGACTTTCGGCCACGAAGGCGGACCCTATTACTTCTCAGGATATCATTCGCCCGCCCGCATCGATACCTCAGTCAATTAATGTCGTTCGCCCTAACGGGCGCCATCAAGATGAAGTCGTCGGATCAATCGCTCCGTCTGTTCAGCTGGGAGACCCAAGACACGTTCACCCGAACATTTCGCCGGCGCTGGCGCGTCAACTGGTGAACTATGCCGGCCCCGAAGCTCCCGGTTCCATCGTCGTCGATACGGATCACACCGTGCTGTACTTTGTGCTGGGGTACGGCCAAGCCATTCGATATGGCGTGGGCGTAGGGCGAGAGGGCTTTCAATGGGCTGGGCAACAGACAATCACTCGCGTAGCTGTCTGGCCGGATTGGTACCCGCCGGCAGAAATGATCGAACGGCAGCCTTACCTACCCCGTTTCATGGCGGGCGGCGCGAGCAACCCGCTTGGCGCACGCGCGTTGTATCTTGGCAGTTCCACTTATCGCATCCATGGCACGAACGACCCAAAAACGATCGGTCAGTTCATTTCCTCTGGCTGTATTCGGTTGCTCAACGAAGACATCGAAGACCTCTACGCACGCGTTCGGATTGGCACACCAGTGGTAGTGCTACCTTCTCAACGGGGGCGACTGCACAGAGATCTCGCTTCGTAAGAGCAGCAAGTGACCAAGAACAGCGACAGATCATGACGAAGCTGTCGCCGCAGCGCGACTTGCCCGGAACGGACCTGATGGACGACGAACGGAGGTTGCCTTGCTGCCAGTAGCACTCGACGCGGCTCGACTCTGATCGCCGCCGAGCGGATCAGGTGGCGTTGCTACGGAATCGAACTCGGCGAGCCTCACAGCTCCACGGGCCTCGCAGCCGAAGGGAAATTTCTTGAACGGAACCAGCATCCTCGTTTTCGGCGCTGGCGGCCAACTCGGCAGCGAATTGGTCGGCGGCGTTTTTTCGAAGCGTTTCTCGTTCCATTTTGTGAGCCGTGCCGAGGCCTATATCGATGATCCCGCTGCGGTCCGCCGGGCGATGCAATTGTCGCGGCCCTCACTAGTAGTCAACGCCGCTGCTTATACGAATGTTGACCAGGCCGAGATCGAACGCGAGGCCGCTTTTCGCGGTAATGCCGAGGGGCCCAAAGTGCTCGCCGCGGCTTGCGCCGAAAAGGACATTCCGCTGATTCATATCTCAACCAACTATGTGTTCGATGGGCGTAAGCCAACGTCTTATGTCGAAAACGACGAGACTTCTCCGATCAACGTCTATGGTGAATCCAAACGCGCCGGGGAAATCGCGGTGCGCGAGTTAATCGACCGCCACGTAATCCTGCGCACGTCATGGCTGTTCGGCGTCTACCGGCAAAATTTTTTGAAAACCATATTGCGGCTTGCTGTCGAGCGCGACGTGCTGCGCGTGGTCGCCGATCAGCGCGGATGTCCGACGGCCACGGCTGATCTCGCCGGTGCCGTCCTTGCGATCGCGCCGAGACTCATGGCTGGCGAGCGGGTTTTTGGTACCTACCATGTTGCCGGACAGTACGCGGCGACGTGGTGTGACTTTGCGCAGGAGATCGTTTCGGCGGCTGCGCCGTACACGGCGCGCAATCCCAAGGTTGTGCCGATCAGGACACAGCACTATTCGACCAGAGCCTCCCGGCCGGTCAATTCGGAACTCGACTCGTCGAAGCTCTTTTCAGCCTTCGGATTCCGCGCGGCCGACTGGCGCCAACGCGTGCGAGAGACGGTGACGGCCCTGCAGGGCCGTGCATAAAACACGAGTGGGAGCACCGTGCCGTGCTCTCTAACCGGCGCGACCAAGCCCAATGCCAGAAAGGAATTCTTGTCGTGTCTCTTGTCTCGTCCGAAACACACCGAGCATTTGGCTTGTCATCATTGTAACGCCTTGTTTGTGCACACCTCTAGTGGTCATGCACTGATGGGTAGCTTCGATCACCACCGCTACACCGTGAGGCTTCAACACACTCTGCAGACAGCTAGCGATTTCCGCTGTCATCTTTTCTTGCACTTGGAAGCGCTTTGCATACACGTCAACGAGTCTAGCCATCTTTGAAATCCCAACCACGCGGTCGCGCGGGAGATAGCCCACGTGAGCTCGGCCGATAATTGGCGCGAGATGATGTTCACAATGGGATTCAAACGGAATATCTCGCAAAGCGATAATCTCATCGTAACCGCCGACCTCTTCGAAAGTGCGCTTGAGATAGTCGCGGGGATCTTGTGTGTAGCCGGAGAACCACTCCTCATAGGCTCTCACAACACGTGCCGGCGTGCCTAACATGCCCTCGCGTTTTGGATTGTCCCCAGCCCATCTGATTAAGGTGCGGACTGCCTCCTCAGCCTCTAGTCTAGACGGTCTAGAATTAACGGTTGACGCCGCTTCCGGACCGCGAGCCTTGCTGGGATGCTTTGCCATACGCGTGCCACGTTGCGCGAGCGCCAGATGACTTTTACGTGCCGCCCGGTGCTCGCTCTTGAGTTCAAAGATTACTCAGGACACTCAAGCTGCGCCATAGTAATTGTGCATCCGACGATCTTGTTTCCTCTGCCTAGTGAACACCAGCTGGAATGATCAAACGAGCCATCTGCTAACGTGAAGGCAAAAAAATGAGCTGCCACCTCAGAATCTTGGGTTGTACAAAGCCTAAGGCGGCCGGCACGGCTTCGTGAAATTCGCTGGACCAAATTATTCGAAATTCCCTTGAATCGAACCAAATATTGACCTCAAAAGAACGGCACGCGCGGGAGATCAACGCATTCTTGGCGCGCGCCCCGCTACATCTGATTCTCGATTAGCTGACAGCCGCATCAGGTTTGCGATAGAGACAGGCCTGCGCGCTAAGAATTCGCTACTAAAACCAGCGTCCCCGGCCGTACCAGCCGCCACCGAAGAGAAGCAGCAAGACAAGAACGATGATTAGTAGAGTCGTGTTGTCCATAACGGGACTCCTGAGGTTGTGAAGTGGCGCAGGGCAATCCGGTTCCGAAACCGGCCACCTCGTTCAAACTAAGCCACTAAGGCTTATGCCTCGGATTGACCTGGATCGTGACGCGGCGGCAGACTTTCGCCGCCCTTGACTGGTGTAGAACTGTGTCGGAACCCAAGCCACCTGCAAATCGCGACGAGACACACCGCTCGCCAGATGGGCACAAGCTTCCGGTAGGCCAAGGGTGCCGAGCCCGTGATCGCGGAGGTCGCGGAGCCATTTCATTGGCTTAAGTTTCGATATTCCCTACAGAAAGAACAGTATCAGGGATCGGCTTGACTGCACCTTTGCGGTGAACAGGGATCAGGTCTCAATAGTCATTCGTTAAACGATTGTTTCTCTGAAATTTTGCTGTCGAACTTGCCCGAGCAGGACTGCACGTGCCGGGTGCAAACCATTGTCACTCCGCAACGTCGCTATAAGCCGCTGGCGGCGGACAGGTACAGTGCAGGTTGCGATCGCCATAGGCATTGTCGATCCGATTGACCGGGCACCAGTATTTGTCCTGGCGATCTACGCCCGCCGGATAGCATCCCCGCGCGCGCGAATAAGTCCGTGTCCATGCGTCGTCGATGAGATCCATCGTTGTATGGGGTGCATTCTTAAGTGGATTATTGCCCTTCGACATCCGCCCCGCCTCGATGTCGCGGATTTCCGACCGAATTGCGATCATAGCGTCGCAAAACCGGTCGATCTCCGTTTTTGATTCCGACTCCGTCGGCTCGATCATCAAGGTGCCGGGCACCGGGAAACTCATGGTCGGCGCGTGGAAGCCGTAGTCGATCAGCCGCTTGGCGATATCATCGACCGAAACACCAGCGGTATCCTTGAATGGCCGCAGGTCGATGATGCACTCGTGCGCCACGCGATTGTTCTGGCCGCGAAACAGCAACGGATAATGGCTTTGTAGCCGGCCGGCGATGTAGTTGGCGTTCAGGATCGCCACCCGCGTCGCTTCAGTGAGGCCGTCGCCACCCATGAGCAGAATGTAGGCCCATGCGATCGTCAGGATCGATGCCGAGCTATAGGGTGCTGCCGACACCGGTCCGACCGGTGACGACTTGCCGGAGAGATGCGGATGCGAGGGCAAGTACGGCGCTAGATGCGCCTTGACGCCGATAGGCCCCATGCCAGGTCCGCCGCCGCCGTGCGGAATGCAAAAGGTCTTGTGCAAATTGAAATGACTGACATCGGCGCCGTAATCACCGGGCCGCGCCAAGCCGACCAGCGCATTGAGATTGGCGCCGTCCAGATAAACTTGCCCGCCGTTGGCATGCACGATCTCGCAAATCGAACGTATGGCAGTCTCGAACACGCCGTGCGTCGAGGGATAGGTGATCATGATGGCGGCTAGGCGCGCGGCGTGCTTCTCGGCCTTGGCGCCCAGGTCAAATAAATCTACGTTGCCGTCGGCGTCGCAGTCCACGGGGATGACGTCCATGCCGGCCATGTGCGCCGACGCCGGATTGGTGCCATGTGCCGAGGTCGGGATCAGGCAGATTGTGCGCTGATGGTCGCCGCGCTCACGATGATAGGCGCGAATTGCGAGCAGCCCAGCGTATTCGCCTTGCGCTCCAGAATTGGGCTGCAGCGAAATAGCGTCGTATCCCGAGATCGCGATCAGCTTCGCTTTCAGGTCGGCGATCATCTCCGCATAGCCTTGCACCTGATCGCTCGGTGCGAACGGATGCACGTCGCAGAAGCCGGGCCAGGTCAGCGGCATCATTTCCGCCGTGCCGTTGAGTTTCATGGTGCAGGAGCCCAGCGGAATCATGGTGCGGTCGAGCGCAAGATCGCGGTCAGCCAAACGCCGCAGATAGCGCAACATCTCCGTTTCCGAGCGATGCTCGGTGAAAACGGGGTGGGTCATGAAATCACTCGCGCGGCGCAGCGCCTCTGGAATGGCATTCGTCGTTTGGCTTGAGAAAGAGGCGAACGATCCGCCTTCGCCTGTCCGGCCGGAGTCCTCCGCACCGAAGGCTTCCCATACGCTCTCGACGACGTCCGGGGTGGTGGTTTCGTCGACGCTGATTCCGATTGTGGCCGGCAACGAACCGTCCGCCGAAAGACGCTGGAGATTGATTCCGCGCTCAACAGCGCGCCCGGCAATGGCCTCCAGCCGGTTGCCGACCTCGACAGTGAGCGTGTCGAAATAATGCGTCGACGGAACAGTCCAGCCGCGCTCTTGCAAACCGCGCGCCAGCGTCGCGGCCGTATGAGCGATGCGCGAAGCGATCTGACGCAGTCCATCGGGACCGTGATAAACGCCATACATGGATGCGATCACCGCCAGCAGCACCTGCGCCGTGCAGACATTGGACGTGGCCTTTTCGCGCCGGATGTGCTGCTCGCGGGTCTGCAGTGCGAGGCGATAGGCGCGCCGGCCGCGGCTGTCGATGCTCACACCCACCAGGCGTCCGGGGAGCGCCCGCTGGTAGGACGCCTTGGTCGCGATGTAGGCGGCGTGAGGCCCGCCATATCCCATTGGCACGCCGAACCGCTGCGTGGAGCCGACTGCGATATCGGCGCCGAGTTCTCCCGGCGGTGTCAGTAGCGCGAGCGCCAACGGATCGGCGGCCGTGATGACGATGGCTTGCTGGCCGTGCAGGCGCTTGATCTGGCCACGAAAATCGACAACGGCTCCGGACGATCCCGGATATTGAAACAGGGCGCCGAACACGGTTGCGGGATCGAGTTCAGTGGCGGGATCGCCCACGATGACATTCCAGCCCAGAGGCTCAGCGCGGGTCTGCACAACCGCGATCGTCTGCGGGTGGCAATCCCGATCGACGAAAAACGAACTGGCTTGCGATTGCGTCACTCGGCGCGCCATCGCCATAGCCTCCGCAGCAGCGGTGGCTTCGTCGAGCAGCGAAGCATTGGCGATCTCGAGTCCGGTCAACTCCACGATCATGGTCTGGAAATTTAACAATGCCTCGAGCCGCCCTTGGCTGATCTCCGGCTGGTATGGCGTATAGGCAGTGTACCAGGCTGGATTTTCCAGCACATTGCGCTGGATGACGGGCGGCAGATGGGTTCCGTAATAGCCTTGCCCGATCAGTGAGATCATCGTCCGGTTGCGCGATGCCACACCGCGCATTTTCCTCAGCAATTCGGGTTCCGATAACGGGGGACCGAGATCGAGCGGCTGCGCCTGTCGGATATCGCCTGGGATAGCCTCGTCGATGAGCGCATCGAGGGTTGGCGTTCCCAGCACATCCAGCATGCGTCTGACGTCGTCCGGCGATGGGCCCAGATGCC
>JBGTCC010000817.1:0-6183 GCA_041749055.1 Thermodesulfobacteriota bacterium
CCAATCGCTTGCCCTTCAGTTGTTCGACCCGGGTAATCGCCGGCTTGGCGACGACAGAATAGTTGTAGGACGACTCAGATGACGCGATCAAAACGATGTCGTGGCCCTGCAGTCCGGCCGGCACGACGGTGCCGATATTGACGATCGGCGGATCGCCGGCGACCAGAGCTTGGGTCGCCATTTGGCCGCCGCGAAAGAATATCACTTCGGCATCGAGGCCGTGGCGGCGATAGATGCCGGCATCCTTGGCGATCCAAATGTGAATCTGATTGTAAGAGATCGCCGGATAGCCGATCTTGATCTTCTTCAGATCTTGGCCATCGACCTTGGCGCCGGAAAACAATTGTAAGATCAATAAGGCAACAAAAAAATGAGTCTTCACAGGCAGGCCGCTCGCTTCCATCATCAATAGCAGATTGCCATTATGTCGGGCATCGGTTCAACTGATTTTCCGCGGACGGTCAAATCTAACGGATAACTTCCTGAGCTTCAATTGGCTTACTGGTTTTTCGCCGCCAAGACTTGCCGCGACTTACCGCCTCCTGGGCGGTCTCCCGCGCCGTAGGACAAGCGCCCGGCTGAAAGCAGTAGGCCAGGCGCCGTGCCCAGGACGTTGCAACCAATGTCGGTGGCGGACGGAAATCTGCCGTGGGAGTAAATTTGCACAAACTCGGCCAATGTCGAAAGCAGCGTGGCTCCAACGAGCACCCAGAGAGTCTTTTTCCCGGGCAAAAGAGCGGACAGAAATCCGCCGGCGAAATAGCCGAATGGGAGGAAAAGCGCGACATTGGCGACGATGTCAAACCAGTCCACCCTGTGGCCATAGAAGGGTACCCACTGAACCTGCGCCCAATGGGAATGGCCGACGAAATTGGACCAAGGCAGCAAAGTCACCGCCAGTATCGCGGCAATCGATCCGAGTAAGCCGATGAAGCTCATCACGAATTTTCAGGGTTGGTCCAGTCCCGCGCGTTCAATGCCTGTCCGGTAATCCGGCACGACTGATCCGATGCCAGGTAGATGAAAATAGGCAGAATCGATTCCGCCGTCGGCAGCGTCGACGGATCTTCTTGCGGGTATGCCGCCGCTCTCATGCCGGTGCGCGTCGCCGCCGGATTGACCGAATTCACTCTGACCCCGCGAGCTTTGACTTCGTCCGCGAGCACCTGGGTAAACCCCTCGACGCCGGCTTTCGACACCGCGTAGGCGCCCCAACGCGCCTTGCCAAGCCGTCCCACGCCGGAAGTAAGATTAATGATCGAGCCGCCCTGGCGCGCTAACATCACCGGCAAAACTTCACGGGAAATAAAAAACAGCCCGTTGAGATTGATCCGCAAGACTTCTTCCCACTCGGCAATCGGATAATCGGCGATCGCCACCCGCGGTCCGAGGATGCCGGCGTTGTTGACCAAAATATCGATGGCGGCAAATTTCGCCAGCGCGGCAGCGACGATGCGTTGGACGTCTCCGGCGTTGCCGATATCGCCCGAGGCGCCGGCGATCTCGCCACCGGATTGGCGAATCTCCGCCACCGCGCGATTAATCGCCGTTGGATCACGCCCGCAGATAAACACTCGGGCACCTTGATCCGCATAGGCCGCGGCGATGGCACGGCCGATGCCGCGGCTGCCGCCGGTGATCAGCGCGACCTTACCGAGGAGTTTTCTATTGCCGCTTCTTGCCATAGTTGCGTCGCTATAACATAGTTGAAGAATTCATGAAATCGTCGCAACCGCATCAGCGATTACTCATCTACCTATTGCTCGCGCTCACCCTCGCTTGCGCCGTCAGCCCGATCCTATCCTTGGGCGCCGACTGGTTCATGACCCAGTGGCCGGCGTTAATGCCGCGGCGCATTCCGTTCCATCGCACCTTCGATCGCGCCTTCATGATATCCGGTATCGTGCTGTTTATTGTTTACCGGCGCTCGCTGTTTTCCGCACAGCTGAAGGATCTCTGCCGAGTCAGCGGCGCCACCGCCAGCCGAGACGTCGCCGCCGGCCTGGGCTTGGCGGTGGGCTCGTTTCTCCTGGTCGTCGCTGCGATGACTTTGGCTGAAGTCTATACGCCGTTCCTTCGGCTCACAAGATCGGTTGCCATGGGCCGCGTTGCCAGCGCCGCGGCGGCGGCAATATTTGCCGGCGTGCTGGAGGAGGTATTTTTTCGCGGCATCTTGTTCATGGGACTACGCGGCCATAGTTTCAAGTACCGCGCCTATATCCTGGCCAACTTATTTTATTCGCTGATTCATTTCGTTAGGCCGGGCGAAGCCTACTTTCTCGACGGTCTCGATCTCAGCGCCGGCTTCTACCATATAGTCTACACATTCACGCCGTTTCTCGACCCGCTGTCGCTACTGTCCGGCGTGATCGGATTATTGCTCGTCGGCGCGGTGCTGTCCTTTGCCGTGGAGCGTACCGGCAGTTTGTATCTCGCCATCGGCTTGCACGCCGGCTGGGTATTTTGCTTAAAAACCTTGCGCGTGTTCGGCGACTATAAACGCGATCAACTAGGCTGGCTCTTTGGCTCCAGCGATCCCAAAATCGTCAGCGGCGTGGCTATCTGGATAGCCATCCTGTTGGCCGGCGTCGCAGTATATTACTTGACTAGAAGCCGCGCCGTCCGGTCAAACGATCTGCCTCGCGCAGTAGCGGCTTGATCTTCTCGGCGATGCGCAGCCCCATCAAGCGATAGCCCGCGCCGTTGGGATGGATCGGATCGCTTTTGAGCTTGGCGTCGGTAAGAATTCCTTGCATCACCTGGGGGATGTAAAAGGCGCCAAGCTGCTTGGCGGTCTCTTGGTAGATCGGGCTGTATTCATCGGCAAATATCCCAAGCCGCATGCCGGCAATCGCCACCATGGCGCCGTGAGCCTGAATGCGCCGCACCATCTCTGCTAAATTTTTCTTCGTCTCCGCGCGCGGCAGCTGGCGCAAGAAATCGTTGCCGCCCAATAAAATAATCACCAGCCGCGGATTGCCCTCGAGGACTTGCGATAACCGCGCCAGCGCCAGCGCCGTGGTGTCGCCGCGCCGGCCATGGTTAAGCACCGGCAAGGCCAGTTCGCGCGACAGCACCGCAGGATAGTCTTCGCCGCCATTGGCACCGACGCCTTCGGTCAAGCTGTCGCCCAAACAGACGATCGCCTCGTTCGTCGATCGCAGGTTGCGCACGCTGTCAAAGCTGTCGCCGCCACAACCGAGTAACGCGATCGCGACGAAAACGTAAGCGGCGGCGCGCAACACCCTTCGCTTGGTCATGGCCGGGACAGTCTTCGCAGAATGGCGGAAGCCGCGCAAAGCGTCATGGCTGACGCAACAAATCGCTCAGCTCTCGGGTGACAGATAACTGTTCCAAGTGCTGCACCGCGTCGAGAACTCTTTCGACGCGATCCATCGGTAACGCCAGCTTGGCGTTGGCGCGAAACTTCGCCTCGATGTCAGATGGCGGCAGCGGGTCTTCGAAACCGCCGCGCGGATGGGGCTGGTTCTCTTCGAGCTGGGTGCCGTCGTCGAGATAAACTTTGACATGGCCGGAAAAGTGGCGCGGATAATCGATGGTCGCATCGAGTTCGTAACGAACTTTAGCCGCGAGACGCAGCACTTCGGCATCGTGAATCGCTTCGTCGCTAAACTCCTCCAAGCCGGCCCTCCCGTGTGCTAACATCACCGCGACACTGTAGGGCAGACTGAATTTGGCGCCGTAAGAGCTGATCGGTTTCTGTTTGTCAGCCAGCGGCTCCCACAGCCGATGCACCGGCCCTTCCGCGGTGCGGCAGACGACTTCTCTTATCCGCTCCAGCGCCGGCGCATGCTGCTGTTTTATCTTGAGGGCGCAATCCATGTAGGGATGAGAGATCGAACCGCAGGGATAGGATTTGAACGTCAGCTTGGGGATCTCCCAGACTTTGCCGAGCTCGGTGATTTTTTCATAGCGGTAATCGTTCTTGCCGCCGAACGACGGAAAGAAACCGTTGGTGCCTTCGAAAACTTTCGCCGGCCCGCGAAAACCTTGTTGGGCCAAGAGGGTCGCGATGACGCCGCCATGCGAAGACCAGCCGGGATGCAAACGCTTGGTCCAGGTACCGTCGGCCAAGTATTCGATGATGCCCGAGCTCTGGCTGCCGCACAGACCGAAGGCATCGATCCATTGAGGCAGGCTCAGGTCGTAGAGCCGGCCCGCCGCCGCCGCGGCGCCGAAGGTCGAGCAAAGCGCCGTCGGATGAAAGCCGCGGGCGTGAAATTTTTCCGGCGCCACCAGGCCAATTTTACACAGCACCTCAGTGCCGACGATCGCCGCCTCCAACAACGCCGCGCCGCTGGCGGCGGTTTCTTCGGCCACGGCCAAGGCGGTCATCCAGGCGCAAGCGCCGGTGTGAACGATTGCCTCTTCCAAGGTGTCGTCGTAATCCAAGCCGTGGGCCAAGGTGCCGTTGGCGATCACCGCATTGGCCGCCGCCACCCGTTCCGGCGAGCCGATGATCATGCTATCGCCCGCGCCGCCCAGTTTCTTAGCGACGTTGGTGACCATCGCACCGAAATCCATGGTCGAGGATGCCAGAGCGACGCCGAGAGTATCGAGAAACACCAGCTTAGCTTTCTCGATCACCGCCGGCGGCACGTCGACAAGCTTCAAGTCGACGGCAAATTGACCGATCTGTGCAGAATATGAATCCACGCGGGTGAATCTCCTAAATTACGCTTTACAGCGGTTTTTTGGCCATGCTACTTTCGAGCGAAGTTACACTTCGAGCATCGCGCGCGCAACCTGGGAGAACCCAATGGAATGGCATAGCATCCTGATCGGCCCGCTCACACTCGCCCTCGGCGTCTTGCTCCTGCTTGTCTGCTTAGCGGGATTTCTCTGGTTGACCGGCAAGCTTGAAGGCTACGATCCGATCAATGAATTGCTCATGCGCGACAACGCGGCTCTCGGGCTTCGCTACTCCCTATTTGCCATCGCCGTGGTTTTCTCTCTGCTGGGTATTTTTGACCGTGGCCAAGGCGACTCAGGAGCGGCGGATTTCACCATCCATGCAATTTTGGCAACCTTGCTAATTTACCTTTCCCGTTTCTTAAACGACTGGTTCATCCTCTATCATTTCAGCAACAACCGCGAAGTGGTGCAGGAGAAAAATGTCGCCGTGGCGCTCGTCGAAGGCGCCACCTACATGGCTAGCGCCTACGTGATCGGCGGCGCCTTTTACGACTGGGAAAGCGGGATGTTGACGGCGTTCCTATGGTTTATCATCGGCCAGCTATTGCTGGTAATTCTCGCCCTGCTCTACCACGCCGTGGCGCGCGGCACCGACCAGGCCCTCGACGATCAGAATCTCGCCGTCGGCATTTCACTCGGCGCGTTTCTCCTCGCCGGCGGCATGATTTGCGGCGCGGTGATCAGCGGGCCTTCGACCGGCTGGCGCAACGACTTGCTTGTCGTCGCGGCCTATCTCGCCACCTGGATCGTCACCATGCTGGCGGCTCATTGGCTTTCCGACCGGTTGGTGTTTCGCACCGCGCGCATGGCCGACGAAGTTACCGAACAGCGCAACATCGCCGTCGCCTTGTTTAAAGCGGTGATCTTCATTTCGCTGACCTTTGGCTTCACCCATGGATGAGCCGCGATGAGGAAATCAGCCAAGGTTACCGTTGTCTTTCTGTCATCCGTCGCCACCGCTTTCATAAACGGCTGCGGTGACGACGGCGAGTGGGTCGAAGCCAAACGCTGCGTCAATAACAACAACGTCGTCGTCGAGGACAGTTGGTGCGAGGATCCCGCCCGCAGTTCAGGCCGCACCGGCGCTGGTTATCATTCCTACTACTATGGCAGTCGCGGCTACTATCCCGGCGATGTCGTTAGCGGCGGCGGTCATGTGCCGCAGAGCGGCGTTAACTACCAAAGCGCTAGCCGGGTGCAGCGCGGCGGCTTCGGCTCCACCGGGAAGGCATTCGTCAGCCGCGGCGGTTCCATCAGCAGTTAACTATTTGCCAATCCGGAGGGTTCACCACGAAGGCGCGAAGAGCACGAGGTTTGGAACTCCAAATATTCCGACAACTTCGTGTCCGTCCTGGCTCCTTCGAAAATATCTCTACGTGGTTGACCTGGGTAACGAATCGCTTCCAAGGTTCCGTCATACCCGCGAAAGCGGGTATCTAGGCTAATTGGGCGCAGACCAAACCTGAT
>JBGTCC010000818.1:0-4629 GCA_041749055.1 Thermodesulfobacteriota bacterium
CAAAGGCAAAAAGGGCGTCTTGTATTGGATCAGCCGCGAACTCTACATCAGCGTGGGTTACAATACGCAAATGACCGCCACCGCCGATGTGCCGAGATCCATGAAAGATCTCCTCGATGCCAAATGGAAAGGCAAAATGTCCATCGCCGGCACGACCACCGGGACGCAATGGATCGGCGCGATCATCGAAACCTTCGGCATGGAGTTTCTCGAAAAGCTGGCCGCCCAGGATATCAACGTGCAAAATATTTCCGGCGCAGCGCTCTCCCAACTCGTGGCTTCGGGTGAAGTGCCGATCTCACCGACAATATTTAATTCCAACATCACCGTCGCTAAACAAAAAGGCGCGCCGGTGGAGTGGCGTCCCATCGACCCGGTGATCGGCACGACAGGCATGTCGGGACTGGTCGCCAAAGCGCCGCATCCCCATGCCGGTCTGCTATTTTTAGATTTCCTGTATTCAAAAGAAGGCCAACTCGCGGTGGTCAAAGGCGGCCTGAGTTCGGCGCGCAAGGATGTCAACGATGCCGACATGAAATTCAAGAAAGTCTATATCGAGAGCAAGTATCCTCCCGAAGTGATGGAGAAGAAGTTTGGCGAATGGGAAGGACTGAAGCGCAAGCTGTTCATCAGCAAGCGCTAGCCCGAATCAACCATGATACAAGGCAAGCTAGCGACACTCCGTTGATCGGGGTGTGACCCTGAGGAACGAAGGCACCGGCGCGAATGCTTCATTTTGTGCTCGGCGCTTGGCACCATGTTTGACCTTTTCACCACTGATCTCAGAAGCGACTCGCCCCACTGGCATATTCAAGGCACGACTGCATTGCCTTCGTTTCGGAAGGGTTGCACCTCGATCACACTTTTATCGCGAACCATCCGGGCTAGTCGGCGCATGCGCACACCGCTGAGAAGCTTCCGGCTCTTGGCCATTGCGCTGTGCTGGTCGGCAACATTGGCTGCGAATCTCCCGCAGGCCGCGGAGAGATCGGCAAAGCCGGCGGTCAAAGTCCGCATCAGCCAGTCCGCGGTGAGCGCGCGTTCGACGATTCTCTGGAGCGCCCAAGAGCTCGGCCTATTCGCCAAGCATGGCGTCGAAGCCGAAGTCGTCTATCTGCGCAGCAGTCCGCTCCAGATGACTGCACTCAGCACCGGCGAAGTCCAGTTCGCCGCCAGCGGCGGTTCGCCCGTGCTCGGCGCCGCGGCAGCCGGTCAGGACATCAAAATCATCGCTAGCCCGAGTAACCGGCTGTCCTACGATCTCGTGGTCCGGCCGGAAATCAAGGAAGCCAAAGATTTGCGCGGCAAGCGCTTCGGCATCACCAGCATCGGCGGCACGGTGTGGATGGCGGCCTATCTCGCCCTCGAACATTTGGGACTCGACGCCAACCGCGATCAGATTCGCATCAACGCCATCGGCAACCAGACGATTCTCGCCCAAGCGGTGGAATCGGCGCAGATCGACGCCACGTTGCTCGATCCGTTTCTCAGCCGGCGGACCAAGTCCAAAGGGTTGCCGGTGCTGGTCGAACTGCAGCGCGCCAAGATTCCCTTCACCAACACCGCCTGGGCGGTAAGCGGAAGTTTTTTAAGAGATCGGCCGGACACCGTGGAAGGGGTGTTGAAAGCGATGTTCGAGGCGCAAGCGTTTATCACCGCGCCGGCGAACCGAAACAGCGTGCTGCAAATCATGGCGCGCCATATGAAACTCAACGACTTGGCGCTTTTGGAAGACGGCTATCAGGATCTGCTCGTCGGCCTGGAGCGCAAACCCTACGCCGCCTTGGACGGCCTGCGCAACATTCAACGGATCATGTCGACAATCAATCCCAAAGCTAGCCATGCCAAAGTCGAAGAGATCATCGACAATAGAATAGTCCGTAAACTCGATGAATCCGGCTTCATCGACGGTCTATATCGCAAAAACTAGGTTGCGAACGTCACCGCGCGGCAACCAAGGAGGCATCATGGCAGCAACCCTGTTGATCACCGGCGCCAATGGTTTCATCGGCTCCCACTGCACCAAGCTGATGGAATCGGCAGGCCACAAAGTGGTTCCCATCGACGTCGTCCCGCGCGCGCCGGATCTCACCCTGCTTGGCATCAAAGCCGCCAGCCACTTGATAAACGTCACCGACAGCGCGGCGTTCCATGCCCTTTGTGAAAAGGAACGGCCGACCCATCTGTTTCATGCCGCGCATCCGCCGCGCGACGAGACGCCGACCGTGTTGGACTACTGCTACAAAGCCATGACGAATATCTTGGAAGCGGCGAAGGAGTTAAGAATTCAGCGGGTCGTCTACTCCAGCTCGGCATCGATCTACGGCCAGGTCAACAAACCCGACGGCGGTCTGGTCAAAGAAGACGACGCCGTGACGATCTATCCGACCTATTTCTACCGCGCCGCGAAAACCGTCTCCGAATGGATGGGGAATTTTTACAAGGAGAAACATGGCGTCGACTTCGTCGCGCTGAGATATTCTTCGGTCTATGGGCCGGGACTCTATCGCAGCATCCCGCTGGAATTAAAAAAGGGCATCCTCGGCCAGCCCTGCCGGCCATTTCTCACTCGCCCGGCGGATGATTTAATCTTCGTCGACGATGTCGTCGACGCCATCAGGCGCGCCCTATTCACCGCCGGCCCGCTGAGTAAAGCGTACAACGTCGGCCTCGACAAAGCCTACGTCAGTGAAGACTTAAAACGCGCGATTCAAATAGCCCTGCCAACTTTGGAATTTGAAATCGGCAAACATCCCAACGCCGCCGAAGTCGCGCCGCATCGTCTGCGCAGCCCGCTCGACATTTCGCTGGCACGAAAAGAATTGAGCTGGCAACCGAAGATATATTTGGAAGATGGCATCGCGCGCATCGCCAACTGGCTGGTGGAAAACAAAGCTAAGCTGCGCTGAGGCATTTATCCTGAATACCTTGGCGGGTCTCAAATACAAGAAACCGCCGCGGTTACGGCGCTCTTTCCAACAGGCGGGGGCCGTAGAGCCGGACCGCGTTGTCCCACAGAATCTTTCGCTTGCTATCGTCTGAGATCGGTTGAGCGCCGAACCAAGGTAGCACCTTATCCGGATCGGGCGCATCCGGGTGCGGGTAATCCGTATTCCACACCAGATTATCGTCACCCATGAATTTGATGACGTCATCCAGGCCGGGCTCGTCGGGATCCGCGGAGATCACGCATTGCCGTTTAACGTACTCGCTCGGTTTCATCGGCAAACCGGCGCCCAAGACGAGCCGGCGCCCATGGGAGTGGTCGTCCATCCGCGGCAGCCAAAAATTGGCCCAGCCGGCGTTTGACTCCAATATGCCGAGGCGGAGTTTCGGGAAGCGTTCTAAAACTCCGCCGAAAATAAAGTGCGCCATGGTCACCATGTTATCCATGGGAAAGCCGATGATATGATCGAGAGCGCTAAAGGTTTCCGCGGCGCGCAGTTCGCGAAACGGCGCCGCTCTAAGGTGGCGTGACTCGCCATGCAGCGAGATTGGGAAATCGAGATCGTTAGCGAGTTGCCACAAGCCATCGTACTCAGGTTCATGCAACCATTTACCCTTGGGCAACAACGGGTTGCGCACCGAGACGGCGCCGAGCTGCTCCACCGCGCGGCGCGCTTCGACAACCATTCCAGCCGAATCGCCGGCCGCCAACGTGGCGGTGAACTTTAGCCGAGACGAGTCGGCGCTCGCATAATCATGGCACCAGTTGTGGTACGCACGGGCCATCGCTAAGCCGATTTCCCCGTCGGCCAGAGCGGCCTCCATGATGCGGTTGCCGTTGGTGGAAAGAATCACCTGGATATCCCAGCCGTAACGATCCATGTCTTTGAGACGAACTTCGGGGCACCACCAGCGTTCGTAAGCCTCGCCATACTTGTCAGCCATCCACTGGTCGTGGTTCGGACGATAGTCGCCGCCCTGTTCAAGCATCGGCGAGAATTTTTCGTCGGGCGCATAGACAAAAAAGTTGCGCTTCATGCCGATAACTCGCGGCACTCGATCGCGGTATTTTGGCTCAACGTAGCGCGCCCATAAATCTTGCGGCTCATGGTGGTGCGCGTCCGAGTCGATGACTTTATATCCGTTCCACATGGTTTCGCCTCACGATAAAAATGGCTCCGCCGGCTAGTTTTTGCGCGTCGGCCACTGGCTCGCGAGTGTCCGATCGATGCGCTTGCCAATCTGCTCGGCAAGCTGAAACGTCTTCGCATCATCCGAGCCTTTGCCTTCGGTGAAATACCCAGCGGTCGCTCTTTGCGTCTTTAAAAACGGCTTCGCTTTATCGAGAAACTCATCGCTGTACTTGGCCCGCCGCGCGACTTTGAAGCTCACCCGCGAAAGCAACTTGGTCACCGCCGCACAGCCGCAGTGCGCGCAAGTTACGGGCTCACCCTCAGAGCCACCGCACTGGATCAGCGCCTCAGTGAGGCCTTCACACTTGCTACAGCGATATTCGAATAACGGCATGTTTGACTTAAGCCACTCTGGAAAAGCCCAAGATCGATCTCGGGTTAGACTATTGGACAAACGCACGCTGTGTCAACTTGGGGGCTCCCAAGTTGACAATCTTTTCCTCAGCGCGTCGCATACAGGGATTCGGTTTCGGATTGACAGATAAGGCGA
>JBGTCC010000819.1:0-4648 GCA_041749055.1 Thermodesulfobacteriota bacterium
CCAACTTCCGCAGCGACGGCGCGATCCTCGACGTCGTCAACGGCGCCTTTGAACAATTGATCCAAGCCCAAGAGGCTTTGCAGCCGCCCTACATCGCCATCCAACCCGCGCGGGGCCGTGCCATACGATCTGGCCCACTGGCGAAACTATCGGTCAGAAAAATCATCGCTTCTGACGACCAGACCGACGCCGAAACCGCCCGCCGTATCGAAGGCGAGAGCTTGGCCCGCTGGCTAAAAGAGTCGCTGCTAGGCAAAGCGCAGATTCTCAACCCGCGCGGCGAGACGGTCTACGCCCAGCCCAAAGACGTCGCGATCTTGATGCGCAAACTCACCGATATCCACGACTACTTGGAACCGTTTCGCCGCCAGGGCATCCGCTACGTCGTCGAAGGCGAGCGCCACTTCTACGCGGCCAAAGAGATTATCGACGCAGTCAATCTGCTACGCGCAGTCGAGAATCCTTATGACCGCTTGGCCCTGGTCGGCGTGCTCCGTTCGCCCCTCGGCGGGCTCACCGACTTGCAGATATACCAGCTGCACCGGCAAAACCGGCTCGACTATCGCGACGGCGCCAGGCTCGCTGGTAATGATTTTCCCGCAACATTGGCACAGCTCTATCAAGCGCTGACAACACTCAACGTGGAAACTAGAACGCTGCCCATCGGCGCCGCCGTCGATCGAATATTTTCCACTCTGCCGGTGGAACTGTTGGCCGCTTGTCATTTCCACGGCGAGCAGGCGGTGGCCAATTTAGCCAAGCTGCGCCGGCAAGCCGAACAGCTCGGCCGCGAGGGATTGACCACGCTCAAACAAGCGATCCGCCAGCTCGAACAGCGCGTCCTCCACGTCAAGGACGAAGGCGAAAGCGTGCTCGCCGAAGAAAACCTGGACGCCGTGCGCATCATGAGCATCCACAAATCCAAAGGCTTGGAGTTCCCCATCGTCGTCCTCGCCGGCTGCCAGACCGGCACCGAAGGACGCCATAGCGCCGAAGCCGAGTCGAGCTTCGATTGGTCTACCGGCCTCACCGGACTGCGCATCGGCCAAACCGCCGATCTAGCCGGCCTCTACATCGCCGAGAAAAACCGGCTGCGCAACACCGAAGAACAAAAACGGCTGCTCTACGTCGCCATGACTAGAGCGAGAGAACATCTCGTCATCTCCTGCGCACCAGCCAACCGGCGCTCGAGCGGCAGCTTTCAAGCCATGCTCGACACGACGCTGGGCGACAGCATTGCCGCCGCCGAATCTTCCACTCGCGTCGGCCTCGGCAAAGGCATGGTCGAGATCGAAATCATCCATCAGGGCCTCACCGCACCGAGCCACGCCCCGGCGAAAGCCAAACGCTCGAAGAAAAAGCCTAATTGGAAAAGCTATGTCGACGGCTGGGCGCGCCGCACGGCGATCTATGAGAAGGCGCAACAGACCACGCCATTTCTCACGCCGACGCTGCTCAAGCGCCAGGAAGAAGCGAGCACCGAAGCGGGCGATAAGGCTACTTTCCAAGCCCCGCGTAAAACTCCGGCGCTGATGGTCGGCGATCTGACCCATCGTTTTTTGCAGACTTGGCAGTTTGGCGGCGTGACAACCAGACTTGCCGAGCAATTGCGCGCTTTCATCGACGGCGCTGTGCCGGTGGAATTCATTTCACGGCGCGCCGAAATCGAAACCGAGTTGTACGAAATTCTAGATAACTATTTCCGCTCGAAGGCCTACAGCGACCTCGCCGGCGCAAAGATCCTCGGCCGTGAAGTGCCGCTCCTCATGCCTTGGAAGGGCCAGATCATGGAAGGCGTCATCGATCTGATCTACGAGAAAAATGGCTTGCTTTACCTGGCCGACTATAAGACAGATAGAATCGAACGAGATGAATTACGCGCCGGCGCCGAGCGCTACCGCCAGCAAGCGGAGATTTATATCGAGGCGGCAAGAAAAAGTCTGGGGCGCCAAGTGGCGGCGTTTAAATTGATCTTTCTCCGGCTTGGCGAATCGATTGAAGTCGGCACCGAGTCGAATATCGAGTTGACGCTGTTCTAAGTATCGGCTGTGAAACACTGGAACTGATATATGAAAATCTTTTACTTCGACATCGAAACCGTGCCTACCGACAAAGCCTTGCAGGAAAACGGCTTGCTCGATGAGCAAATCAAACTTGACGAAGCGGAAATCATCAAAAAACTAAGCCTGTCCGCCGCCACGGCGAAGATTATTTGCCTTTGCTACGCCTTCGAGCCGTCGGTCAGCGGGACTATCGAAGTGTTGCAGGGCGAAGAGACCGATATCATCAAAGGATTTTGGAAGATCGTTCCCGACTGCAATCTGTTCGTCGGCCACACCATCCTCGACTTCGACATGCGCTTCATCTACCAGCGCTCGGTCATCCATCAAATCAAACCCAGCCGTGATATCCCCTTTACTCGCTTCCGCAACGCGCCGATCTACGACACCATGCAGGAGTGGAGCAAATGGGGCCGCGAACACGCCAGCCTCGATGCTCTCTCCAAAGCCCTCGGCATCCCGTCCCCCAAAGAAAATCTCGACGGCTCCAAAGTCTACCCCTACTACCGCGCCGGCAAACTCCCCGAGATCGTCGAATACTGCAAACGCGATGTGGAGTCGGTGCGGCAGGTTTATAAGCGGCTGACGTTTACGAAATAGTCCCAAGTCCGGTGTAGGGACGAGCAGCCCTCGCCGATCCAGACGAAAGACTGTTTGCACCATAGAGGGCGCAGAGACCACAGAGGGTTCAGAAAACGAACTTTTCAGTGTTCTTTGTGGTGAAATATCTTAGCCATCGAAAGACGATATTCATCGCTTTGTTCGGGATGACCGTCCTATCGGGGAAAACAGGTCAGGAAACGGAAATGGGGTCAAGTCCGCTCTTAGCTCTTGAGACAGAAAGACCAGCTAAAATCGATAACCCTCGATATTTAGGGATCCATCCCAGCCGGTGTCGGGCGTGCCAAACAGGTGCTGTTTCCTCCTCCACGTTTTACGTGACGGCTTCATGCGCATCCGTCACTTCGGCTTTTTGGCCAACCGCTCTAAGAAACAGGCTCTGGCTGAGTGCCGCATACTGCTGAAACTGGATCGGGCTTTGCCACAAATCCCCAAGCAATCAGCGCTAGACTTCTCATCGGAGTCGATCTCAACCGTCTGCCAAATGCCACACTATCGCTAACCAAGCGCCATACGCCGCGCTGCTCCGCCACTTTCAAATCCCCATAGCCGCAACTGACACGCTGCTCCGCGGTTTAGTTCAACACGTTTTATCCCGTCGTTAATCCGACCCAGATTATTTCGTGACTTGATTGCCTCCAAGCTTTGAGGGATAAAACGCTATACGGTAGGCGCTTAGCAACGATGTCCCGCGATTTGCCAGAGTCAGACTGGAAGGCGTTCCGTAAGCTGCGTGAGGTTGCACTCGCGCGCTTCTGCGAGCGCGTACTTGGCGAAATCGGAACTATCGCGTCAACCGACGCAGTCTCCTACCACGACCGCTACTTGAAGATTTATAGACTCATTGGCAACCGAGACGAAGAACTTGGGCGGGCGTTCAACGACCCGCGACGTTCACGGGCAATATTGCAGCTTGCTGCCATCAATTCATATGGACTTCTGAGCGCGGAGGAACTGCTGTCCTTTACCCCCGAGACCCGGGAGGCAGTAGCGTTTCTGTCCCAACCTCCAAAGGGCGCACTTGGACGCAATCGCACCTAACTCTAGCTGCCGCGGACCGGCCGGAAGCGCCATGTCAAATTCTCTGACCGTGGCGGCCCGCCGCAGAGCAACGCGTTGAACGGCATAGATTGCCAAGCCAACCAACCGTGAGCCTCTCGACGCGAATATTCATGATTGATCAGGGAAACCGTCTATTCCGCCTCTCGGGGTCAAGATTCGCGGCCATGCTTTCCGATCCATCAGCCCATGCTATCCCGCAGTTCGCAACACAGCGCGTGCGGGGAGCGGAGGCGGTTGTCGAGCAGTCTGACCGGCGTCCTGTCACAGTTATCCGAATGGTCTACTTTATGCTCACCTTTAGCGAGGGCGGGTCCTCGACGCGGACGCACTTATGCGCGCTGGAGCCGCTCGACTGGTTGGTAGAGCCGCGGGGACGCAGGCTCATTCCGAACCCGGAGCACACACACGGGGAATGGCCGATGAATTTTGAACTTGTGAGTGTGTTAGCGAAAATCGCCGATGGCAGCCGGGGCATGCGTTCAACGAGGCCGTCGTAAAATCGTCCAAGCCGAACACGCATGCAGGATAGCTCTCCGCAACTTGATTGCTTCGAGGCTTTCAAGGATAAGACGCTATACGTTGGGCAGCAGCCGAGTAAGACGTTCTCAACCAACAGGAGGTAACTTGTGTCGTGCCGAACCGTTCTACGTCAGTCCCTGAGGAGCAATCTGATGGCGGGGTTGCTTCTTGCCAGCTCACTTGCCGTGGTTCCAGCGATCGCGCAGGAGCCGCCACTGTCGCGAAACGCCAACGATTCTCGACTGAAATGGGGACCTTGTCCCCCCTTCCTGCCAAAGGGATGTGAGATAGCGGTTCTTCACGGCGATCCGGCCAAAAATAATGCCGATATCTTCTTTAGAGTGCCCGTCAATTCCAGTCTTCCGCGCCACTGGCACACGTCGGCC
>JBGTCC010000820.1:0-5441 GCA_041749055.1 Thermodesulfobacteriota bacterium
GCAAGTCGCTCAAGGGTTCGAAGAAGTTCGACACGCCGCCCTACTACGCGATTCAGATTTGCCCGCTGGCGCGGAAAAATTTCGGCGGCGCCAAGACCGACCTGCACTGCCGCGCGCTCAATAAATACTTCGAACCGATCCCCGGACTCTACGCCGCGGGCGAAGTCGCCGGCATGGCCGGCGGCCACATCAACGGCAAAGCCGGCCTCGAAGGCACCATGCTCGGCCCATCGATCTTCAGCGGCCGTGTCGCCGGCGCCTGGGCCGCCTACGAAGCCGGCTTCGGCCCCGGCTTCATCGGCAAACCGAACCGGCCGGAGTTAGATTAAGATGCCGTTCAAAGGTTCAAGGTTCAAAAGTTCAATGGTCCGGAATCCGACCTTGAATCTTTGAACCCTTGAACCTTGAACCGCCGCGCACAGCCCGCTACTCGAAATCGGAGAACGAAATGTCCAAACCAGCAGAGTCCGTCAATGAAGTAAAGGAAGTGCGCGGCTACTGCGCGCTTTGCACGGCCCACTGCGCCACCATCGCCACCGTCGAGAACGGCCGGGTGACAAAGTTGGAGCCGGACCATGATCATCCCAACGGCGGCGTCATGTGCGTCAAGGGCAAGGCTGCACCCGAGCTGGTTTACAATTCCGATCGCTTGAACTATCCGCTCAAGCGCACCCGGCCCAAGACCGACGCCGATCCCGGTTGGCAGCGCGTCAGTTGGGATGAAGCGCTCGATGACATCGCGAGAAAATTATTAGCCATCCGCGACCAGCACGGCGCCAAAGCGATGGCGCTGGGTAAGGGTACAAAGAGCGGCACCTCGGTGGACGATGTCGAGCGCTGGCTAGGACGCTTTCTTTATCTCTACGGCAGTCCCAATTGGGTTTCGACCACTCATGTGTGCAATTGGCACAAGGACACCGGCTTCAGTTTTACCTTCGGCACGACGATTCAGACGCCAGATGTCGCCCATAGCAAAACTTTTCTGCTCTGGGGTCACAACCCGAGCTCGACGTCGTTGATCCTCGCCCACGATATTGTCGAAGCCCGCCGGCGCGGCATGAAGACCGTGGTCGTCGACCCGCGCCGCATCGGCATCGGCGCCAACGCCGACATGCTCTTACAAGTTCGTCCGGGCACCGACGGCGCCCTGGCGCTGGCGCTGATCCACTGTCTGATCGAAGAGAGCTGGTATGACGTCGAGTTCGTACGTCGCTGGACCAACGGCATGTTCTTGCTGGACACGGCAACCGGCGCCGTCGTCACCGAAGCCGATTTCAGCGCGGCAGGAAGCCGAAATCGCTTCGTAGTTTGGGATGATGCGAAGAATGAAACTGTCTTTTACGATCCTGACACCGGCGCATACGCCCGCGACCACGTTCGCCCCGCACTCTTCGGCAAGCGCAGTCTGCGCTCGAAAGACGGCAATGAAATTGTTTGTCAGCCGGTCTTCGAGCGGCTCGGCGAGATCGCTGCCGCGTTCGCGCCAGAGAAATCTGAAAAAATCACCTGGGTGCCCGCCGCCCAAGTTTGGCAGACGGCGCTCATGCTAGCGCACAACCGGCCCCTCAGCATGTACATGTGGAACGGCGTCGGCCAGCACACCAACGCGACCCAAACCAGCCGCGCCATCGCGTCACTCTACGCGCTGCTGGGCGACTTCGACCGCCAGGGCGGCAACGTGACCTTTCCCAAGCTGGCGACCAACAGCGTCGACGGCAAAGAATTTTTATCGAAAGAAGCCGCGGCCATGCGCATCGGCCGCGAGAAAAAGCCGCTCGGCCCGCCGGGATCGCCGGGCAACTGCGCCGCCTACGATATCTTCACCGCGATCATCGACGAACAGCCCTACCCGATCAAAGCGTTTCTCGCCTTCGGCTGTAATCCGGTGATGTCCAATCCCGACCCGCGCCGCGCCCGCGAAGCATTGAGCAAATTGGATTTCGCCGTGGCGCTGGACTTGTTCATGACGCCGACGGCCGCGCTATGCGATTATGCTTTGCCGGCCACCAGTTTCCTCGAGATGTCCACCATCACCACCGCCTTCGAACATCGACAGTTGGGCAAGACCCATCTGCAATACCGTGCCGCCGTGGTCGAACCGCTACACGAGCGCCGCTCCGACACGTGGATACTTTTTGAATTGGCCAAGCGCATGGGCATGAGCGAGCAATTTTTCAACGGCGACATCGAAGCCGGCTACGCCTACGAACTCGCACCGACTGGAATCACACTGGAAGAATTGAAGAACGCCCCCGGCGGCATCTCACGGCCGGTGGCACCGAGCTTTGAGAAACATGCCAAGACAAATAAGAACGGCCAACCGCGCGGCTTCGCCACGCCGTCGAAACGAGTTGAACTCTACTGCCACAAGTTCGCCGCCGCCGGCTATCCAGCGCTGCCGGAATATGTCGAGCCGGCGTTGAGCCCAGTCAGCCGCCCCGACATCGCCGCCGATTTTCCCCTGGTCCTGACCAACGCGAAAAACACCACCTTCGTCCACAGCCAACATCGCTCCCTCGCGAGCTTGCGCAAAGCGCTGCCCGAACCGAGCGCCGACGTTCACCCCGAAACCGCACTGCGTTACGGAATTAAAAACAAAGAATGGATGACCGTCGAAACCCCGAAGGGTACGATCAAAGTCAAAGCGCGTGTGACCAAAAACATCGTCCCCGGCGCCGTCTGCATCCAACATGGCTGGTGGCAAGGTTGCAAAGAATTAGAATTGCCAGGCTACGACGTTTACGAATCTACTGGATCGAACGCCGCCATGCTGATTGGCGCCGACCAAGCGGATCCGATCAGCGGCTCGCTACCGCACCGGTCGTATTTGTGTCGAGTGCGACCGGCGCTGTAAATCGCCGGGCGACTTTGTACCAATCGACCGGCCGAAATGGCAACGTCGGCATGAATTTTTGAACTACTTGAAGAAGTGTTATTTAACGGTTCTTAGATCCGCACTGAGGGCGGCGAGAATTTCCTCCAGCGCCAGATCCCAGCTTTTCACCAGCGCTTCCGGCGATCGGCTGCTCACCGGCACGGATTTCACATAGCGTTTCTGCATGAGAATGCCTGGCTTAGCGGGTAGATCGCTGGTCAGAAACAACTCCAGGTCGATGATCGCAGCCGGCGCATTGAGATTTCTGTAATCACCGTAGATCCCGTTGACGGCGCCTTCCAACACATAGCTCGGCGCCTGGCTATTCGACGCGCTGATGACGTACTTGAAAAGCTGCGCGCCGATCAAACTCTTGCGAATCTCTTCGCTGATCAATCCGGCCGGCGGGGCGATAAATTGATTGTAAAAATCGCTTTCAAAACCGCTGTCAGAAATCCGATAGACAAAACTTCGATCCTGGTAGCGCGGCGAAATACGCAAGGTCGACACTTGCAAAATTTCATTATGAACCGCCCCGCCGGCCGGCGCCGGCGGGCGCGCTTCCAAGGCATAGAAACGCTTCTCGGGATAGCTACGTTCAAGGATGATGCAACCGCTGCCCAGCATGGCCGACATGGCTGCGGCCACAGAAAGAGTCCTAAATAATTTCATCGTTGCATCACCTTCGAGGGCGGCGGCGGCGCGCCGAACAACACCTGGGACGGATACTTGCGCGAACTTTCCGTGAGTTCTTTGATGTCATTAGAAACCGCTTGCAGGTTCTCGACTGTGGCAGCAATCCCCTGCTGCTGCGTCGCGATCAATCGGTTCATGCGCTGTAAGGTTTGCCGGAGCTGGGCGCTCGTCTCCGGCAAATCGGCGGTGACCGTATCGAGACGCTTGACCATCCGCTCCAAACTCTCTGCGGCGCGCGGCAAATCGGCGAGCATCTGATTGACCGGCCCTTGGGCGCGCTCGATGATCTGGCGCGCCCCGCTCGCCGCCGCCGCGCTGTCTTTGAAGGCGGATTTTAGATCGCTGCTGCCGATCAACTCCTTCAACTGGCGATTGGTGTCGCGCACCTCGGTCAAAAAGGCATTGGCCTGGCCGCCGAGTTTATCGAAGTTCGCCCCTTCGGCGACTTTGGTGATCGCCAGCAGAGATTTTTCCAGACCGTCGACCAGCCGGCCGACATCGATGTCTTCCACGCTGCGGAGTATTTTTTCCACCGACTCGCTCAGCTGTGTGATGCGGCTGCGGCTCGACGGCACATAGGGATAATAGGGCTGCCAATCAATCTCCAGCGGTGGATTACGTGCCGGGTCCTGATAATCCGCCTCGATATAAGCCGCGCCGGTGACGCCTTGAGAGGCCAATCGGACGCGCAAACCTTTTTCGACTTCGGCCAGGAAACTCGGCGAGCCGGCGTCGGCGAGAAATATTTTCGTTGTCAGGCCGATGCGCACTAAAACGTAGCGGCGCCTGGTCGGGTACTCGGCGCTGGTCAGGCTAATCGTCTCGACCTTGCCGACTTGCACGCCGCGGAATTTCACCGACGAGCCGACGTCGAGCCCCTGCACCGATTCGTCGATATAAGTTTCGACCAGGACTTTTTTCTGAAAGATCGTGCCGACGCCGAGGGCGATCACGCCGATGGCGCCGATAATCGTGCCGCCGATGATGAACAGACCGATCTTGAAATAGCTGGCTTTTTCCATACCCGGTGTATTAAACGGCTAAGATGGGTTATCGGCGGACGGCTGCCGAGAAAAAAACTGCCGCACCCAGGGATTGTCGCTGCGATCGCGCAACTCCTGGGGTTTGCCCGTGGCGACGATGCCTTTGACGCCTTTATCCAACATAATCACCCGGTCCGCAATCGCGAAGATGCTCGCCAGCTCGTGGCTGACGATGACAAAAGTTATTTTCAAGCTGCGCGCCAGAGACAAAATCAAATCGTCGAGTTCCGCCGAGGTGATTGGATCGAGCCCGGCCGACGGTTCGTCGAGAAACAACACCTGCGGGTCGAGCGCCATGGCGCGGGCGATGGCGGCGCGCTTCTGCATGCCGCCGCTCAATTCCGACGGCATGTGATCGTCGAAGCCGCCGAGACCGACGCGCTGTAGTTTCATCGAGGCGATCAAGCGAATCGCGTCCGGCGGCAAATCGGTAAACTCCTGCAGCGGTAGACAGACATTGTCCAACACCGTCATCGAGCCGAACAGCGCGCCGCTCTGATACATCACGCCGAATTTTCGTAGTAGTTGTTGGCGCTCTTGGCCTTCCACCGTGGCGACATTGTCGCCATCAATGAGGATGGTGCCCGCCGCCGGCGCATACAACCCGATCATATGTTTGAGCAGAGTGCTCTTGCCGCAGCCCGAGCCGCCGAGAATTACGAACACTTCGCCGCGCAAGACTTCAAAGTTTAGCTGGTTGAGAATCACCTGGCCATCGTAGGCCGCGGTAAAACCGTTCACTCGAATGATCGTCGCGCCGGTCGTCATGAGTGCTGTCAGACCCAGAGGTAATAATAAATCACCGAAAAAATTCCATCGGTGATGAC
>JBGTCC010000821.1:0-4384 GCA_041749055.1 Thermodesulfobacteriota bacterium
ATCCAATGGTACGGGCGGACCCGCGCTTGCCTTGAGCAACGTCGAAGGGTGTCCGCCGGTTCGGAGGGCCGACACGCAGGTCGGCCCCTACACGCATCCGCCAAGCCGCCCCGCGGACTAAAATCGTCACGCGGGCGTGAATAAGGTGATTCGGTGAAGAGACGGCAACGAGCACCAGGCAATAGCAATAGCGATGAGTTTTAGAGTTACGATGTTTCGCCGTCACTCAGCACGGGTTTCGAGTTAGCCCGACAGACACGCGCAGTTGAAGTTCTGTATTCGACTATCGTTCTCGTTGCGACGATCCGCGAGCAACAACCTTTTCGGAGTAGAGGCGATTTGCCGAAAACCGTCAGCTTCGAGTTTCCAGCGTGACGATTGGGGGATCAGCTATCGTAGATCTTAAACCGCAGAGCGCGCGCCGCGTCGAGCAGGCGGCTGTCATAGCTGGCGAGGCTGACGACCTGTCCTTGCCGGCGCAGAAAATCCATGGACGCCAGGTGGAGTGCGTCCAGGGTCCGGACGGGCTTAGGGAAGGCTTCCAGCGCTCTAATGAGCACGGGCGGGGAAAGTTCAATCATCGCAACCCGGCTCAACAGCGAACGCACCTCGCCACCGTGCGTACCGCCAAGTTTACGGGCATGGATACGTGTCCAGATTTCGTACTCAAGAAGTCGGCTGGAGATCAACGGCTCTTGCCAGAGGCTTTCATTAGGCGAGCCGTCTTCGGCGAGAAGATGCGCCAGCGCCACCGAAGTGTCGAGGTAGATCAACGCTCGCTCCGATCCTGTTCCAGCTGCCGTTTTAGTTGGCGAAAAGACATCACCGGCTTGCGCGGCGGCACAGCGGTGGACGGCAACGTGGGCGGCGTGATCAATCCGTTGCGCATGGCGTCGGCCAGCAACGCGTCGGCCAGCCGCGGGCTCCTGCTCTTGTCGGGAGGAACAATTTCGGCCACAACCCGATCGCGGTCGGTCACCAGCACCGTCTCGCCACGCTCCGCCAAGCGCACATATTCGCTAAGCTTGTTCTTGAGGACTTTTAATCCAACGGCTCGCATGGCTGCCATAGTAGCTTCCAGTAGCTACCTCTGTCAATGACGAGCGTGCGTAATTGACGAACAAGGCGACGATTAGGTGGCACCGTGATGGATGAAGGGTAAGGCGTAACGGGATTCGGACCATCGAGTTGGACCAACGGAAAGCGAATATCAACTCATAAGTAGCGCCCGCGGAGCTTGACTCTTCGTCGTCGGCTGACTAGGGGATGAGGACGAACTTTGTCCTTGCCGATGGACTTGAGAAATTTGCCGGCGATGTCGTTTGCCGCTTTCCTCCACCGGCTTGCGGAGACTTTAATTCGCCCCCCCGCCACCATCCCGTGACCTCCCGCCATTCCATCGGGCAGGATCGAAGCCAGCAATTGCCCTGCGGTGGCGTTGGGGTCTGCGGTGCGCAGCGATACGTAGAGAAAACCCTCGTAGGGCGCGAGACAGGCTGCCCAGTTGGCGGTTTCCAACCGCAAAAGAAAGTCCGCTATCTCAGCCACGGCGTCGGGATACAAAGGGGATTCCAAGGTCGCAATGACGACATCGTCATAGAGCCGGGCGTGATGCACCGCTTGCGCGATAATGCCAAAATAACCGCGACGGAGCCGAGGGGTCTCGATGGCTCCAAGCAGCCGCTTGTTCACGTAAGGATACAAAAACTGGCTCGCGACGATATCCGCCGGCATGGTCTCCCGACCGAGATGCTGGGTCTCCGAGGAAATCCCGTAAAACAGCCCGGTCGCAACTTGGGCATCCATGCGCATTTCCGCATGCTGCAGGTATTCCGTCAAAAGCGTTGACGTTGCCCCATAGGAATCCCTCAAATCGACAAACGGCACATCGTTATTGTTGCCCCAATCAGGGTGATGATCGATGATCGCCGCCGGCCTGTATTCCGACGGCAGGGCGTTGTTGGTGCGCCCCGGCTGCGTGTCGACAAGGATCACTGACCCGTCGAAGCCGGGAAACAGTTGCTCCACCGGCGAAAGGGGAAGGCCCAGAACCGAAACCATAGCGCGATTTTCCGATCGGCCTATGGTGCCGCCGCATCCGATTAGACAGTCTTTTCGCAATTTTTGTTTGATGAGAAATCGCAGCGCAGCCGAGCTGGCAAGCGCATCCGGATCCGGATTGTTATGGGGCAGGATAAGAATTTGCTTGGCACGGGAAAGAACCGCAAGAAGCTCTCCGGCCCTGCCAAACTGATGAAAGCGTTTTGTTTTGATCATGGGAAACCTCCGCAACGTAAGCGCTCGCGTGCCGCTCTTTTCGCTGGGAAGCGGAGTATCTCGCCATTAATTCGTCAAGTCAATTGTCGGCGCCATGCGGAGATTGCAAACGTATATTTTTCTGTTGATGACGGATTGTAGCAGGCTGTCAATTTCTAGCGAAAAAATTATTGTTCAGGGTAGCGGCCTGAGATTTCAAGTTCGCATTAATTATGGACAACTGGGTTGACTTACAAATTACAGCAACTAGTTTGCTAAAATAATAGACAAAATGACAAGGAGGTCATTTATGGCGACGGAACAGAAAAATTTTATCGATAACGTCAAAGACGGGATCGTCAGCGCGATCAAGGGCAGCGGAGATATTGTCAACGCGGTTGTCGATACGGTAAGCGGCACGCTTGGAAATACCATCAAGGGAACCGGCGCAGTGGCTAGTTCGCTGATTCAAACCTTGTCCGATACGGCGAGCGCAACCATTCAGGGTGTCTCTCAGGTGGGCGGCGATATCGGGGCGGCGGCCAAAGGAGCCGTCATAGGAGCACTACGAGGGACTAAGGAAACCAGCACCGAAGCTTTGGATGCCATCAGTGCTACCGCCAGTGGAGTGGTCAAAGGAGCTTCACAAGTAGCGGGCGATTTGGGCACGGTAACAAAAGGTGCTGTTCAGGGTGCTATTTCCGGAGCTAAGGAGATCGGCGTCGATGTCGTGCAAGCGACCTCCGCGGCGGCCAGCGGCGCCTTAACCGCTACGGGCGAAATCTTCAAAGCAGCGGGCAAGACCGGGTCGTCTCTCATCGAGTCCTCTTCCGAAGTCGTGCGGGTGGCGATTCAGGGGATAGTCGAGGTTGGTGGCGACTTGGGCTCGGGTGCCAAAGGAGTGATGATCGGCGTTTTGCGCGGCACCAAGGAAACTGGCACGGAAGTTTTTGCAACCATCAGCGCCACCGCCGGGGCAGTCGTGAAAGGGACTTCGGAGGTTACCGGAGATGTCGCCAAAGCAGCCCTGGGTGCCGTCGAAGGCGCAATCGCCGGGGCCAAAGAGCTCAGCATCGACGTCGCCGAGGCGGCTTCTGCCGCGGCCACGGGTGCGGTTAAGGCAGCGGGCGAAATTAGCTCCGGAGCCGCGGCGCAGGTTCGTAACGCCGTGACGGGAACGATTGCTGGCGTGAAAGTAGTGTTAAAAGAGCCGTTTAAAAAAGACTCCGATCGCGCTTAATTGACGCACTGACGACGCAATAGATCATAAATCTGCAACGGTTTGCGCGCGTTTTTTTTGGGGCGCGCCAACTTAAAGCCGTTTACGATTAATGCCCGGTCCCAAAGGCAACAATGATTTGGGGCCGGGCATTTCTTGAGTTTCGTTTTCTTCCTAGCTGGGCTCCTAGGCTCCTAGGACACTTGCGAAATCTTATCCGATTCAAATGATCGGTAAGACGGGTGCGGTTATTGCCGAGCCTGAATAGCGGCGACGGCTACGTGCTTTTCCTCGTCAATTCTCGCGGTTATTTTCTCCCCGCTAATATTCTTACCTTGGCTGCCTCACCGATAATTCTCTCGGCGTCTTCGGGTAACAAATATCGTTGCTCGACTAAAATTCTCGCGGCACGGCTAACGCGCTGAATGTAATCGGCTCTGTTCCGGTAGCGTTCTTCAAGCGATTGGCGCGGATCGCCGGTTTTTCGCCGTTGCGCTTTAGTTTTGGCGAATGGAATGAACGAGCCCAACAGGCCGGATAGTTCGCCTTCCGCCAGGCCGCGGGGCCGTAAGTTCCAACCGGTGTAAGTGCCGATGGGCACTTCGATAGCCGGTAGGCGGATACCGGCGATGTCGTTGCCGTCGGCGTCGACCTTCGGTACGAGAATTTCATAAGCCTTGCCAAGCGGTCGCGGTGGGTGAGTGTCTATATCGCCGCGCAATATGTTTTTGCCGTAGTCGAGAAACAGTTGGCGGTTGTGCAGGCCAACGAAGTTTACGCCGGGAATCTTCGGGAATCCATTGCGAGTCGGCGGCACCAGCGTGCGATCGTTGACGCTTGGATAGCGGCTCGGCGGCGGCGCGATATTTTCAGTCACCGACATATCCATCGCGACCATCAGTGCGCGCA
>JBGTCC010000822.1:0-11613 GCA_041749055.1 Thermodesulfobacteriota bacterium
GAAGGGGATCTTGCCGAACTGAACCGCCATCGGTGATTTCGACGAGTGGCAACGGGTATCCGCATATGCTAAGGAATTCGGATACTCAAAAGCGCTTTTGCGAAAGGATTAGTGATCCCGCATGGATAATGTAGCGAACGAAGCAGAATTGAAACTGCATGACGGACATGACGACGAGTTTGACGATGACGAAGCGGCCATGGATGAAAACCATCCGATGTGGCGGTCGGAGCGGATCACGCTCAACTCCGTCGGCATCGACATCGGCTCGTCGACTTCCCATCTGATCTTTTCCCGTCTGACGCTGCGCCGCCAGGGCGTGGCGCTGTCCTCGCGCTTTGTCGTGGTTAACCGCGAGATTATCCATGAGTCGCCGATTCTACTGACCCCCTATATCGACAAGACCACCATCGACACTAGCAAGCTTGGCGATTTCATTCACGAAGCCTATCGGCTCTCCGGGTTGACGCCGGAAGACATCGACACCGGCGCGGTTATCGTGACCGGCGAAGCGGTCAAGAAGAAAAACGCCGAAGCGATCGCCGCGCTGTTTTCTGCCGAAGCGGGAAAGTTCATTTGCGCCACGGCGGGTCATAATCTGGAATCGATCCTGGCCGCCTACGGCTCCGGCGCGGTGCATATGACCTATCATGAGGGCGGCGACTTCACGGTGATGAACGTCGACATCGGCGGTGGCACCAGCAAGGTCGCCATCGTCAAAGAGGGCCGGGTGGTCGATACCTGTGCCGTCGAAGTGGGCGCCCGGCTGATCGCCATGGATGAAAACGGCGTGATCATCCGTCTCGAAGACACCGCGCTCAAGTTCGCCAAGATGGCCGGCATCGACGGCCTTAAGCTGGGCGCCACCATGAGCGAGGAGCAAAAAGACAAGTTCTCACAGAAGCTCGCCGATTCGCTATTTGAAGTGTTGGAACGCGGCAAGCTTTCGCCCGAAGTGGCCAATCTTTTGCTCACGCCCAATCTCGAGTTCAGCGAGCCGATCCATGCGGTGATGTTCTCGGGCGGGGTTTCCGAATTCGTCTATGGTTACGAGAAGCGTAATCTGGGCGATCTCGGCGCCTATCTCGGCAAAAAAGTGCGGGCCAAGGCGAACCAATTAGGTGCCGGCAAGATCCCCTTGCGGCCGGCCGAAGTGCGCATCCGCGCTACCGTCATCGGCGCGTCGCAGTACACCGTGCAGGTGAGCGGCAATACTATTTACTTATCCGATCCGGAAATCCTGCCACTGCGTAACCTCCAAGTCGTCACGCCGATCTTCGAGCAAAAAGAAACAATCAGCGTAGCGGAAGTCAAAGAGGCGGTGGAGCGGGCGCTGCAACGGTTTGACGCCGACGACATCGACCGCTCGGTGGCTCTGGCGATTCGCTGGGAGTTGGGGCCGTCCTATCCTTTGATTCGCACTTTGGCCGAGGGCTTGGTCCAGTCGATGAAGGGCCATATCGACAATGGCCAGCCACTGGTTTTGGTCTTCGATGCCGATATCGCCAAGCTCATGGGTAATATCATCGAGCGCGAGCTGATTCCCGGCGCGGGGATTATCTCGATCGACGGTATCGATCTGAAGGATTTCGACTTCATCGACATCGGCCAAGAGCTGGTCGATGCCAAAGCGGTGCCGGTGGTGATCAAGTCGTTGATTTTCCGCAATACCGAACATGGCCGCGGCCATCATGCGCAGCATTAAATAAATCAGGTCGAGGATGGAGGAAGGATGATCGTGGATGGCCGAGGCTTGGCGAGTCTTTGCCATCGTCGATCCTCTATCCGCCATCCTCGAGCCATTCTTAAGTCACATTGACTTCCGCCGGAATTTCTAATATTTTTCCTTAAAATCCTTAAAAAACGGGTGTTTAACTTTTATGGAAGAAATGAGCGGACTGCAAAATTTTCTCGAGATCGTCACCAAGCCTGACAATATTCCGATCGTTGGAATGTTGATCTTGGTGGTCTTCTTTACCTGGCTTGGCATGAAGGAAGCTTTGAAGAATGACAAGCTCGTCGAAGAAGGCAGAGAAGACGAAATTCCCAACGAAATGTGGAAATAAATGGCGCATAAGTGGCTGGCGCTGCTGACCGCCGCCCTGGCATTCGCTTCAGCGCTTAGTTTCTCCCTCGCCGCCGAATTCACCGCACCTTTCGCTAACGATAAACGCTGGGAACAGGCGCGTACGGATCTCGCCCAGGGTAGAGCCGCCGAAGCTAAAGCCGCATTCGAGGAGCTGCTCAGGCAACATCCCAATGATGCCGACTTGAATTTGTTCCTGGGCATGTCGCTATTGCGGCTGCGCGACCCCCAGGCGGCGATCTTGTCGATCAAGCGGGCGATCGCCATCAACGGCGAGCATGTCGATGCGCGAACTCTGTTGGGCTATGTCGAGTTGGAAGTCCGCGGCGATATCGCCGCGGCGATCGAAGAATACCGCAAAGTCATCGAACTGCGGCCCAACTCGGCGGAGGCCCATAGCAATCTCGCGGTGGCGCAGAAAAAGCAGGGTGACTTGGACGCCGCGGTGGTCAGTTTGAACAAAGCGCTCGAACTCAAGCCCGACAATGTCGGTGCCCTGACGACTCGTGGCAGCACCTTTGCCGATCTCGGCAAATGGCCGGAAGCGCGGCGCGATTTCGAGCAAGCGCTCAAGCTCAATCCGCGCGACGATGGTGCGCTCTACGGTCTGTCGCAAGCGTTGCGCGAGGCCAGGGAGTACGGCGGCGCCCAGAGCGCCTTGAGCGATTTGATTTCGCGCTCGGGGAATTTCGTTTATTGGCTCGAGTGGGGGCGCATTGTGATGATCCGTTATTGGTGGGCGCTGTTGCTGATCGCGATCGGCTGTGCGCTTAAGGGCAAGTTCATGAAAGCGAGGACGCAAGCGAATGGCTGAGGCAAAAAAGCGCAAAGGTACGGCGCTATTGGCGGTGATGGACGAGAACTGTTCGAGCTGTGCCGGCTCGCCGATCTGCGAAGCCCACTGTCCGGTGGATGACTGCATCAATCTGCTCTACGAGGAGCTGCCGGGAGGCGGATTGAAGCCCTACCGCGTGTTTGTCGACAACGACAAATGCATCGGCTGCCAGATGTGCTTTAGCGACGATCTGACCAAAGTCCAGCAGCATAAAGAAACCGGCGAGATTTTCTACGAGTACGCCAACCGCTTCTACGACGCCAATCGCAAACCCGTCGAGGCCGATGCCGTGCCCAAGCGCTTTCAACTGCAACTGATCGGCACCGAGTCGGAAGACCGGTTGGATAAGAAAATCTGCCCCTGGGACGCCATCAAAATGTACGAGTTCGACGATGGCTTGGCCAAGGCGGAATACTTTTACGACCAGAGCAAGTTGAAGCAGGTCAACGGCGTGTATGTCATCGATGCCAAAGAGAAGGATCGTTTGGAAGACAAACAGGGCGATCTCTACGATTGAGCTGACCCAATAGGGAGCGAAAGCACATGGCGGGAAAAATCGAACTCATGGAAACTGTGCTGCGTGACGCGCACCAATGTTTGGTAGCGACGCGCATGGCGACCGAAGATATGTTGCCGATCGCCGCGGAACTCGATGACGTCGGCTATTGGGCGCTCGAGACCTGGGGTGGCGCGACCTTCGACGCGACACTGCGCTATCTCAAAGAATGCCCCTGGGAGCGCTTGCGCAAACTGCGCGCGGCGATGCCTAGGACCCGCTTTCAGATGCTCCTGCGCGGCCAGAACGTGGTCGGCTATAAAAACTATCCCGACGATATCGTTCAGGCTTTCGTGCAGCGCGCCGCCGCCAACGGTATCGATGTGTTCCGTATCTTCGATGCCATGAACGATGTGCGCAACATGAAGACCGCCATTGACGCGGGTCTTAAGACCGGCAAGCTGGTCGAAGGGGCGGTCTGTTACACCATCAGTCCAGTGCATTCGCCGGATTATTTTCTCCATGTGGCGGAAAAGCTCGTCGATATGGGCGTGCAGATCATTTGCCTTAAGGACATGGGCGGGCTGCTCGCGCCCTACGCCGCCTACGAGATCATTAAAAAAATCAAATCGCGCATCCCGTTGCCGCTGCATTTGCATTCGCATTGCACCGCCGGCTTGGCGCAGATGACTTACATGATGGCTATCGAAGCAGGTGTGGATATTCTCGACGTGGCGATTTCGCCATTTTCCCAAGGCACCTCGCAGCCGGCGACGGAACAACTCGTCGCCGGACTTATGGGCACGCCCCATGACACCGGTTTGGATCTCGCCAAGCTCGCCAAGATAGCCGAATATTTTTATCGCATCCGGCCCAATTACCGTGAGTTCGAAAGCCCGGTGAACAATCAAATCAAGCCCGATGTTCTGATCTCGCAGATACCCGGCGGCATGCTCTCCAACCTGGTCGCACAACTGCGCCAGCAAAAGGCTGAAGACAAGCTGGAAGCGGTGCTCGCCGAGATGCCCTCGGTGCGCAAGGATCTGGGTTATCCGCCGCTGGTGACGCCGACCAGCCAAATGGTCGGCGCGCAAGCCGCGCTCAACGTCATGACCGGCAAGCGCTACTCCGTGGTCGCCATGGAAACCCGAAACTATGTCATGGGCCTATACGGCGAAGCGCCGGGTAAGATCGGCGCAGAAATCAAAGAAAAGGTGCTCGGCAAGAAAGAGCCGATTACTTGCCGTCCGGCGGATCTACTAAAACCGGGGCTGGAAAAAGCTCGCGCTGACGCCGGCAGCATGGCCAAGAGCGAAGAAGACGTGCTCACCTACGCGCTGTTTCCCGATATCGCAAAGGATTACTTTCAGTACCGGGACAACGCCGAGGGAAAGCAACCGGCAGCAGCCATTGCGCAATCGTAACTGCCCGTCGATGGAGTTTTTACTCTGTTATCCCGAGCCAACCGCCGGATTCATTTCTAGATAATCTTATTCAGCGGATACTCGATAATTCCCACCGCGCCGTTCTGGATCAGCTGGGGAATTAGATCGCGCACTTGGCGCTCGTCGATGACGCTTTCGATGGAAAACCACTTGATGCCTTTGAGGGTTGGGGAGGGGTAAAGCGTTGCCACCGTCGGCGCGGTGATGCTTGGAATCAGCGCGATGACTTTCTCCAAATCGCTTTCCGGGACGTTGAGCTTAATGCCGACCTTGTTCTCGGCGGACAGCGCGCCGAGTAAAAGCATCTTGATCTGCTCGATCTTTGTCCGCTTCCACGGATCCTGCCAGGCGGCCTTGTTGGCGATCAACTGTGGACAAGACTCCATCAACTCATGAATGATGTGCAGCCCAGCGGCGCGGATGGTCGTACCCGTCTCGGTGACTTCAACGATGGCGTCGACGAGTCCCTCGGCGGCTTTCGCTTCGGTGGCGCCCCAGGAAAATTCGACATCCACGGGAATGTTTCGGTCGGCAAAAAAGCGCTTGGTGAAGTTCACCATCTCTGTGGAAATGCGCTTGCCTTTGAGGTCTTCGATTTTTTTAATCGGCGACTCTACCGGTACCGCCACCACCCAACGGGTAGGGCGAAAGCTGGTTTTTGAATAAACCATCTCGCAGACGACCTGGACGTCGGAGTTGCATTCGATGGTCCAGTCCTTGCCGGTGATGGCGACGTCGAGGGTGCCCATCTCGACGTAGCGCGCCATCTCCTGCGGGCGCGCCAGGCTGCATCGGATGTCCGAGTCATCGATCGTTGGAAAGTAGCTTCTGCTCGACGATGAAATCTTCCAACCTGATTTTTTGAACAGCTCGATGGTCATGCCTTCGAGGCTGCCTTTGGGGATGCCCAATTTGAGTTCTTTATTGCCTGCCATGTGAAAGCCTTGGTCTACTTTTTGTAAACTTCCTTGGGATCGAAGACGCGTTCGCCGATGACTTGCCAGTCGGCGCCCGTGCGCTGGCGGAAAAAACAGCTCTTATAGCCCTCATGGCAGGCGGCGCCGCCGACCTGATGGACCTGAAGTAAGATCGTGTCGGTGTCGCAGTCGATAAAGGCGTCTTTGACTTCTTGAAAGTTGCCCGACTCTTCACCCTTGAACCAGGGGCCCTTGCGCGAGCGGCTGTAATAATGGGCTTTGCCGGTTTCTTGGGTTTTTTGCCACGCTTCCTCGTTCATGTAGGCGACCATCAGCACTTCGCGGCTTTCATGGTCCTGTACGATCACCGGTACCAGGCCGTTACCCTTGGCAAAATCGATTTTTACGTCCGACATTGGAATTTTCTCCGAACCTGTTTAGCTAACATAGATAATAGGGGGCTTCAACACGACGGTCGTGACGTCCGGCGATCGGCGCCGATACTTTATAAGCAGGCGTTTCAGATTTCCGTGAGAACGTGGTCCGGTTAGCTATAACGTAGGGGAATGCAACTTAAATTGGACTAAATCCATGTATCAGAACATCTCGGAATCCGGCCACGTGCTAAGGCAAGAGTGATTTTACGTCGGGTTTTGTAATCGTCGTTTTGCTTGCAGCACGGGAATCTCGTCGATTTTTTCCAGCATTAACATCTGCCAATAGATTCCCTTCGGCCGTGCAAACGCTGAACTCGTCTCAATCACTTCATCGGCAGTGACGATGGCGCCGAGAGGGATATCATGCTCGGTCATCGGAATATCTTCGGTGACGATCTGCAGCGGGTGAACCGAAGTGATGATCGGCGTATCAGCGCCGATCTTTCTTGCTTCCGTCAGCAGGGCGAACTCCAGATCGGAATAGCCGCCGCCTTTGCCGACCCGGGAGCCATCGCGGTTGACGGCCACCGAACCGCAGACCACCAGGTCGATTTTCTTAACTTCATCGAGCGTTACGGGCCGGCCATAGAGCCCGGCACCCTTGATCGACGACGCGGCGTAGGGTGAGCATTGAAGCTTTTTCGGATCGAGCTCGATAAACGGCTTCTTTTTGCGTAGCCGCGGCACCGCCATGTAGATAATCTTACCCTCGGCCAAGGCCCGTTGGCGAATCGCCCGCTGGGGCGAGTCGGGATTGATTTTGATAATTTTCGCGGCTTTCCAACAGGCTGTTTCCGCCAGTTGCTTGGCGCAGGCTTCAGCGCCGATGAAGTTGGGAATACGCCCTACCACGCCCGGGAAACGCGCGAATCCGGCGGATTGCAGCGCTTGCCAGACCTCTGCGCGCAGTTCGTCCTTGGTTTTCATTGCGCCCAACTTAATAAGGCAATAGGCAGCAGGCAATAGGCAACAGTAAGTACCGTAAAGACTTGGCCCGAGTGTTTCTATCGCCTATGCCCTTTGCCTTCCCCGCAGATTGACTGTCTATCGGGCCGAGTTGTAAGATTGCTGATAATGTCGGAATTGATCGTCGTTTATGTCACGGTGGGAACGGGAGAAGAAGCTGACCGCATGGCTCAAGCCCTGGTCGGCGAGCAGTTGGCTGCTTGCGTCAACCGGGTGCGCTCGATTCAGTCGGTTTACCGTTGGCAGGGCAAGGTCGAGCAAAACGATGAAGAGCTGCTGATTATCAAAACCCGCCGCCAGCTCTTTCCGGCGCTGGAAAAGCGCGTCAAGGAGCTGCATAGCTATTCGGTTCCCGAGATCATCGCGCTGCCGATCATCGAGGGTAGCGCGGATTATTTAACCTGGCTGCGCGAGCAGGCGTTGGCGAAACCGCCACAGGATGAAAATATCCGTACGGTCAGAGAGGTTTCTGCCGGCGGGGTGATCTACCGGCGCAGCGGCGAGCTGCTCGAGGTGGCGCTGATTCATGTGCGCAACCGTTGGGGTCTGCCCAAGGGGCATGTCGAGGAAGGCGAGCGGGTCGAGGAGGCGGCGTTGCGCGAGGTGCGCGAAGAGACCGGCCTGGAAGGCAAGCTGGTGCGCAAGCTTGGCGACATCCGTTACTCCTATCGCGACAAGACCAAAGAGAGCGAGCCGATCCGAATTTATAAGCGGGTGCATTTCTATCTGATGCGCTATGTGCGCGGCGATGTGCGCGACCACGATCATGAGTCGGACGACGCCCGCTGGTTCGCTATTGACCAGGCGATGAAGCAGCTCAAATTCGCCACCGAGCGCAAGATGGTGCATCGCGCCATGACCATGCTGACGGTGCGTCCGGCGGAGCCGCAGGCTCCGGCCGCGGAAGGCGGTGCCTAAGCCGTCGTAAGAAAATATATTAAACCCGCCGATTTCATGTTACTGGTTACGTAGCAACCTGGTCTCGCCTGGAACTATTTCACAATGGCTAGCGATTCGAACGGTGTGACGTTTTCCGTACCTTATGAGCTGGCGATGGTGCGGCCACTGCGCCAGACTACCGAGCAAGAGCGGCAAGCCGCGCTAGTCCAAGCCCGCTACAACACCGATCTCATTCCCCAAGAGCTCATTTACATCGACCTATCGACCGACAGCGGCGTCAGCGCGAGCAGCACCGGACAACTTGCGGCGGCGGCAAAATCCGTCGAGCCCGGCATGGGGTTGGCGTCTGCGGGAAGCGGCGCCTACGGCCGGCTCGCCGCGGAACTCCAGCGCTATTTCGGATTCGACTATTTCGTGCCGACGACCCAGGGACGCGCGGCGGAGCGGATTTGGACCAAGATCAACGTCAAGCCGGGCAGCGTCGTCGCCGGCAACCTGCTGTTTCCGTCGACCCGCAGCCATATCGAAATGACCGGAGCGCAGATTGTCGACGTGATCGGCGAGGCCGCCCATGATTTCGCTACCGACGACCCGTTCAAAGGCAATATCGATCTCAACAAGCTCGAAAAGTTGGTTCAGGAAAGGGGTGCCGGGCAGATTAGCTGCATTTACGTCGAGCTCAGCGTTAACTCTTGCGGCGGCCATCCGGTGTCGCTGGGCAATCTGCACGCCGTCAAAGCGCTCGCCGCCAGGCACAAGATTCCGCTTTTTCTCGACGCCTGCCGCATCCTTGAGAACAGTTGGCTCATCAAAGAGAGGGAAGCGGAGTATCGGCACTGGACATTCGCCGATATTGTCCGGCAAACTTGCGCCTTGGCCGACGGCGGCACAATGAGTGCGCTCAAGGATTTCCTAGTCGGAACCGGTGGTTTTATCTTCACCCGCGACCGGGGGAGCCAGCAAAAGGCGGCGATGCAGAGTTTTCTCGACGGCGTCCAGCTCGCCGGCGGCGCCATGGATGCGATTGCCGCCGCTTTGCCGGAAATCTTCGCCAGCGAAGCTTACATGACGCAGCGGGTCGAACAGGTGAAATATCTCTGGGACAAACTCGCCGGCGCCGTGCCGGTGCTGCGGCCTCCGAGCGGTCATGGCGTGTTTATCGATGTTAAAAAGTTTTTTTCACCGAGCGTGCCTGCGTCATTCGCCGCGGAAGCTTTGGCGGCGTTCCTCTACCAAAAGAGCGGCATTCGCGTCTCCAAAGGGCCGCCGCTGGCGCCGAGCCAGGTGGCGCGGGGTGCCGAGATTTTGCGACTGGCCGTGCCAGCGCGGAAGTATTTAAACGGCCACATGGACGACGTCGCCAGCGCGGTGAGCTACGCCTTCACGCAGCGAAATGAAATCAGGGCATTGAAAAAAATTGACGATGCCGCGCGGTCGAAATACGATCCCGCGCATTTCGTTACTCTATGACCGAGTTTCCACCTTCTGCTCATAGCCGCCATGTCGGCCAAATTTTTTTCCAACGGGCCGCCGAGTTGGGCGACCGGACATTTATCAAGTTACAAACCGGCGCATCGTTCGAAGAGATTTCCTGGCGCGAGTTCGGCGCCCTCGTCGGCCAGGTGCTGATGGGCTTGTGCGCTGTCGGTGTCGCACCGGGTCAAACCGTCGCCATCATCGGTGAAAATTGTTTGCCCTGGCTCGCCGCCGACCTGGCGACTCTCGCCGGCGGTTTTCCCAATGTCGTCCTCGCACCGAGTCTTTCCGATGTTATGTTTGTCAAAGTGCTCGGCCATGCGCAGTGCCGGGCCGTCTTTGTCCAAAACGCGGCAGTTGCCGGCCGCCTGGTCAATCTCCAAGGCCAATTGCCGGCTTTGCAACAGCTGATCGTTATGGACGACAGCCGCGCCGGGACCGCCAAGGCGCTCAACTTTCACCAGCTGCTCGAACGCGGTGCCGGTGCAGACGGCTTGGCGGCGCGGCTCCATGCGGTGCAGGGCAATGACTTGGCGACCATCATGTACACTTCCGGTTCCACTGGCGAACCCAAAGGGGTGATGCGCAGCCAAGACAATCTGCTCGCCAATATCACTAACGGCGGTGCGATCACGGTTAGCGCCCCGGACGAGTTGACCGTCAATATCCTGAGCCTGAACCATTTGTTCGGTCGTTTCGGTTTTCTCAAAAGCGCGGTTACCGGCCGCACTACGGCGCTCATCGAGGCGGCGGAGACAAAAGTGGATTTGCCGGTGATTGAGCAGCTTTCGCCAACCGGCTTGGCGGTGGTGCCGCGGATCATGGAGCGGATTTGGGATTGTCTATTGGCTCAAGACGGCAATCAGGAATGCTGGCGAAATCTAGAGCGCCTCGATGACCAGAGGTCTAGCGCCGGTTTGAGCGCCGCCGACAGCCGCCGCTTCGATGATCTCAAAGCACAGCTCAAAGCGAGCGTGCGCCGCGCCCTCGGCGGCCGGATCAAATATGTCGCCTATGGCGGCGCGGCCATGCCGCCGCGCATCATGCGCTTTTTCGAACTGATCGGCTTGCCGCTGATCGGTTCCTATGGCTCCACCGAGTGTGGCGGCGTGACGCTTTGCGGTATCGGCGAAAATCGCCCCGGCAATTTGGGCAAACCCTTCGCCAATGTCCAGATCCGCATTGCCGCCGATGGCGAAATTCTCGTGCGCGGTCCGACGGTGTCGCCGGGCTATTTCAAGAATCCCGAGGCGACGCGCGAGGCGTTCAACGAGGAGGGTTGGTACTCCACTGGGGATATCGGTGTGATCGAAGCCGACGGTTCGCTCAAGATCACCGGACGCAAGAAAGATAAATTCAATTGTTCGGACGGCTCGAATATTTATCCCGGTTTCATCGAGCTGCAATTGGAAAACGAGCCGTACATCAGCCAAGCGGTGTTACTCGGCGATCAGCGGCCGTTCATCGCGGCATTGATATTTCCCGACCGCCAAAAGATTGCCGAATCTGTCAATCGTGATATAGCGACTTTGTCGGAGGCGGAACTCACTGCGGTATTGTCGACCCAGATCGAGCGGGTCAACGGCCGGCTCGAATCCTACGAGCGCATTCGCCGGATCGCCGTGGTGCAGAGCGAGTTTCCCGCCGGGGTTAGAAGCATCAATCCATTTCACAAAGTCAAAGTGAATCGCGAACAGGTCGCGTCGCACTACCGACAACAGATCGACGCCATTTATCGGACGGCGTTGCAGGAGGATTAAATTGACTCAAGTTGCCTTGATTACCGGCGGGGGCGGCGGCATTGGCGGCGCGGTGGCACAGCGCATGGCGGCGGCGGGGATTACCGTCGTCATCGCCGATTACGATGGCGGCGCGGCGGAGCGGGTTAAAGGAGAGATCGTCGCCGCCGGCGGTCAGGCGGATGCCTTGGCGATGGATGTGACGGCGGCGCAGGAAGTGAAAGCCGTGGTCAGCGATGTTTCCAAGCGCTATGGGCGAATCGACATTCTCGCCAACATCGCCGGTGGCAGCGCGTACACCAAGCGCATCGAAGAG
>JBGTCC010000823.1:0-4175 GCA_041749055.1 Thermodesulfobacteriota bacterium
AAACCCCAGTAAATACCGAGGACATCCCACTTGATCGCCTTGAAGAAGGCATCACCGGGTGACAGGATACCCAAGACAAGCAGCAGCGCAGATGCGCCCAACGAAGCATAGGCGATCTTTACCTTCCTGCTGAGAGCGAGAGCGTAACAGGCAGCAAACACCAAAAGCACTATAGTCTTTTCATTCATATCTAAACTCACTCAAAGCACTAAAATCGCGTCAAAAGCCATGCCAATCTGCCGTAAAGGCGTACCCCAAATTCAATATGGCTTAGCAGCCGGTGGTGAATGTGGTTTTTCAGGAGACCCACGGGCACGCCACGAGGCAGTGACTCGGGATCGCAAATAATCTCAGATTAAGTCTCCGGGGGCGCTCGGTCACTCGGTGGCGCCAAAGCGCCAACCGAGTAAAACAGAGAGCCAGTACGGCTGCCAGCGACGCGGCAAGCCGCGTGGGGTTCCACTGCCCGTTGTCGTGCCCATCCACAGGACCTGGTTGCCGGCCGCCACTGCACCTGCCGTGCCCACGAATGGGGCCGGCGTATGCCGTCCATGTCGTCGAAGTGGGCATTGGGTTGCTCCGACAACTCGCCGCGTGGGCGCATCAACTGCCGCCCGCAGTCGCCCCGAATGCGACGCCGATTGGCATCCATCGCGTCGCGCTTATCGGCCAAAACAGCTTGCCGGTGCAGCGCCTCGAAATAATATTTGTGCGTTTTTTGCACGATATCGAGCGGTAAATTCGGAACAGAATGCCTTGTATCCTAGTCGCGGCTGAAAAGAAAGTCGCGCCCATATCGCCTGGCAAAGCTTTCGGCGCCTTTCCTGGCTGATAGTTTTTCACAGGCCAAAAAGCGCGCAGTATTAGGAGTAAGAAACTCGTCAATTATAATCAGCCGTCAGTAGGTCAAACCGAAGGTAAACTTACTAGCCGCATTGATGATTGTTTTCACCCCGGCCAGTTCTCGAGCACGGAGTTAAATAGTAAGAGCCGCAGCGCGCCGAGGACGGTCGACTTTTATGCGAGACGTTCTCGTCTTGGCCCAATCGGCCAAATCGCATACCCGGCAAACGTTTTCTGCAGTCTCTCATTCGTGAATAATTTATCTCCCGGCTGGCGACGAATGCCAGAGGGCAACCACGGGGGGATTACCGAGGAAGCCTCTCGGATTTGGCGACTTCTCCCGCCAAGACGCCAGACCGGGATCGCGCGGAGATAAACCACGAAAGACAGGAAAATCGGAGAAGATCTTGGGATTCATTTTTCATGTCTCTCATGGTTCAAATGTTTTTGGATTTCGGTCTGCTCTTACGCTTCCCAGTACTTGTCTTTCTTCAACTGCTCGACGACGTACGTCTTCGGGTCCCGGCTCGCGGGGATTGTCGTGGCGATACAGGCGACATGGCGGACGTCGGTTTGGGCGGCGGTGCGGATGAGGTGCGGCGGTTCTTTGCCGGCGGCGACGGCGCGGGCGGCGTTTAGCAAGAATTTGCGCACGGTGATCACCGTCATGTCGCTGACGCCTAAATGCTCTTTCGAGCGGTCGTAGATCGGCCCCATGGATTCGGTGACGCAGGCGTCGTGGTTGAGAAATATCGGCCCCATGCCGGTGAAGTTCTCGCGCTTTTGTTTTTCGCGGTCGATGAGATAGTCGTTGCGCAGGTTGCGAATTTTAACAAAACCGGGCCCGATCTCTTCGTCATGCTGTCTTTCGTCCGGTTCGATCGGGCGGTTGCGGCGGAAGTGGATGTTGTAGCGCATGCTGTGGGTGTCATCGACCGGCACATGGGAGTGGATCGTGTAGCCTTCCGGGTTACCCTTGACGCCGCCGGTTGGGATGAAGCCGTGGCAGGGCATGACGATGTTCGACACGCGCAGATAGATTTTGTCGGCGGCGACTTTGCGGCAGGACAACATGCGGATGCCGTAGTCGGTTTCGATGCCTTCAAGAGTCGGCGCGGAGTCGGCGGCGTAAAGATCGCCGTCGCCGCCGCCGCGCGGCCGGTCGCCGGTAAAAGATCGGTGCAAGAACGACAGGTGCGACGAGTCGCATTCGCCTTCCAGGCCTTGGAGCCAGCTACAGTCTTGGATCGACCGGGTGACGTAGAGATTTTCCGGCGCCATGGTCATCCACTCGTAGTTGGGCAAGAGCGGCTGCGTGTCCGGCGCGCCCATGTAAGTCCAGATCATGCCGCCGGCTTCTTGGCACGGGTAGGCGACCTGGCGCACTTTGTCTTTGAGCGTGCTGCCGGCGGGCTCCGCCGGAGTGTCGAGTACCTTGCCGTCGATGTCGTATTTCCAACCATGGTAAATGCAGCGCAGGCCGCACTCTTCGTTGCGGCCAAAAAATAGCGATGTGCCGCGGTGGGCGCAGTGCTCTTCAAGCAAGCCGATTCTGCCTCGGGTGTCACGAAAGGCGACCAGATCTTCGCCGAGCAAGCGCACTCGCACTGGCGGGCAGCCGGGCTCGGGGATTTCTGCCGCGAGCAGCGCCGGTATCCAGTAGCGACGCATCAGTTGGCCCATCGGCTTGTCCGGGCTCACGAGGGTGAGCATGTCGTTTTCTTCGCGTGGCAGCATGGCTTGTTCCTCTTGGTTCGCAGAAAGTCGCTTAGCCGATCTTAAATTCTCCCGGCGCGATTTCAACAATGCGGTTTTTTGCCGGGTCGCGGATCGTGCCGATCGCGTCTTGGCCGGCGGCGATGGCGTCCATGGAGTCTTTGTAAAGCTTGCGCAGCATGATCACGCCCTTGTCCGACACGCCCAGGTGTTCGATGGTGCGGTCGCAAATCAGCCCTTGGCTTTCTTGGGCGGCGCGATCTTGATCGCCGCGCGCTAAAAATCCGGTCGCTTCGTCATAGCGGTACTGGCCCGGTGTGGTTTCAATCACGCCTCTGGCGGCGCCATCCGGCGGGATGTTACCGGTTGGTTTGCCGTCGACCACCGGCGCGAAGTAGACGGTGAAATGCATCGTGTGGGTGTCGTCGGCGGGCACGCGCCAGCGGAGTGCTTCGTAGCCCGGATGATTGGCCGACATGCCGCAGGGATGGCTTTCCGGCACGTGATAGCCGGTCTTGTTCATGGTCGGCATGATGAAGTAGCTAAGCGTTTGTTCGCCGCCGCCGGTGCGCGAGAAGGTATCGCGGATGCCGTAGTCGAAGTACTCCGAGGTCAGCACCGGATCGATCCATTTTTTTGTATTGGGCGTGCGGTGCAGCCACTTGAAATGATGCTGATCGACGGTGTTCTCGACCATCTGTAAATAGTTGCAGCTGGCGATGCGCCCTTGCAGCGAACGGATACCGTCTTCGCGCACGAGCACGTCGTAGCGCGGCAACAGCGGCGCCGGCTCGGGGCCCAGGTAAGCGAAGATGACGCCGGCGAGTTCTTCGACTTTGTAGGATGGCTGGCGCATTTTGTCCTTGAAGTTGGCCTCCGGCGGCTCTGTGGGTTGTTCCAAACAGCGGCCGTTCACATCGAACAGCCAGCCATGATAACAGCAGCGCAGTCCGCCGTCCTCGATGTAGCCTAAATGCAATGAGGTGCCTCGATGCGGACAGCGCGCGCCGATCAGGCCGAGCACGCCATTCTCATCACGGAATAAAACCAGATCTTCGCCGAGCAGCATGCGCCGCACCGGTTTGCCTTTGAGCTCAGCGGTGAAACCGACAGGATGCCAGTAGCGCCGCATCATGACGCCGCAGGGCGTGCCGGGGCCGACGCGGGTGAGGTCGGCGTTTTCTTGGGCGGTGAGTGCCATTTCGATGTCTCCTAGGGTAAGCAAATATTGGCATTATCTGTGAAATACCATTTCACCACGACGTGTTCATGGGCTTACGCTCGTCTACAGAGGTTGAAAATGGCTGGATTCCCCTCCACATGCTCCCCTCCTCGACTCGTCATTCCCGCGCAGGCGGGAATCCAGGTTTGGTTTCCGCCGAATTCGCCTGGATACCCGCTTTCGCGGGTATGATGGAACCTTGGTGCCAATTCGTTGCGCGATCGTCCACGCAAAATTATTTTCGAAGGAGGCACGAAGAGCACGAAGTTCGGAATATGACTTATCCGAAAGCTTCGTTTTTTTGCCTTCGTGGTTAACACACTATTGGTTTTCACCTGGTAATTACCTTGCGAATAACTTCAGTTTCTCGGCCGGCAGACGGATATAAACTTGC
>JBGTCC010000824.1:0-3638 GCA_041749055.1 Thermodesulfobacteriota bacterium
GAAGGGGATAGACTGTTATGCCTGTGACGGGCTCACAGGTCTTGAATCTTTAGATTCGCCGGCGCGGTTTCCAATATCTCATCGAACTTTCGGGCGATCTCGTGCAACTTCTCCAGACTGGGCGACTCCGCCAGCGGAAGAGCATCCGCGCCATTCAGGTCCAACGCAGCCAAGACCTTGGTTACTGTCAGATGGTCGAGCGGGCAGCCCGGCTGGTAGGCGACAACATCGCTGTCGCTGAGACGAATCTCCGCAAGAATCCTCGCTTCCGTCAATTCGAAAAGCGTCGAACGAACTAAACGGATGGGGATTTCCAATTCTTGGGCGAGATCCTCGGCGGTCGGGGCACTCTGCGCGTGGACAAACGCCTTGACGCAATGCTGGGTGATAAACAGGGCCACCGTGCGTTTGAATCGATGGCTGAGATTGGCGCAGTCGGCGGCGAACTCATAGGCGGCGACATTCTGATGGGCAAAGGAGATTTCAGCGCCGAAGAGAACGATCAGCCAGCTCAGTTGCAGCCACGCTAGAAAGAGCGGAAGCGCGGCGAAGCTGCCATAGATCGCACCGTAGCTGGAGACGCCGACCTGGAATTTGATGTAGGCCAACTGCGTCAGTTGATAGATCGTCCCGGCCAAGATGCCGCCGCTGATTCCGGACCTCAATTGAACTTTGGTGTTCGGCATAAAAACATACATGAAGGTGAACAAGAACCAGATCACCGTGTAGGGCAAAAGCTCAATGAGAAAAATGATTATGTCGCCGGCATAGCCAAGAAAGGCGAGCCCTTCGACCATCGTGGTAATTTGCGTGGTCACTAACAGGGTCACGCTGCTGGCGATAATCAAGAGCACCGGACAGATCATTATCACCGATAAATAATCGGCAAGCTTGCGGCCCCAGGCTCGCATCCTGGGGATGCCCCAAATATCGTTGAGCGCCCTTTCAATGTTGCCCAAGACTTTGACGACCGACCAAAACAAAACCGCCACACCGACACCGGCGATGGCGCCGCCCTTGGTGTTCACCAACAGAGCCCGGGCAAAGCCGATTAGGCGATCGGCGACTTCCGGTTGTCCTTCCAATTTGGCGAGCAGCTGCGCCTCGAGTAATTTTTCCAGGCCGAATCCCTTGGCGACGCCGAAAGCCATCGCGACCACGGGCACGATCGAGAGCAAGGTGTAAAAAGTCAGCGCTGAGGCGCGCAATTCACACTTGTTGTCGTAGAATCGGCGGATCGCCAACAACAGGATTCTTAGCGGGTTGATGTAAAATAGTTCTCGCCGACTTAATTTTTGCGCGTGAATGCGCCAAATATCGTTTGTGAGAAATTGCCTCGACGCGGAAAATTTGTCGCGCAGTTTGGATTCCGGCATAGCCTCTTTCGATTTCGGTCAAAAGTTCAAGCGTTCAACGTTTTCGGATTCGGATTGAACCCTTGAACCTTGAACTCTTGAACAATTATTTAAGCGCCGGCATCGCGCTCTTCACCCCGGTCTTGTTCAATTCATCATCATAGTGCTTGCGAATATGCGGATCTTCATCGGAATACTCGATCAGCGTGCCGCCTTGTTTGACGTCGATGTAGACGCCGTCTTCGCTGCGTTTATCGGCGATCTTGAAACCGATGGGATGGATGCGGCTGCCGTAGCGCAGTGCCAAGTGGCGCGCCGGATCGGCGCCGGTATTGAAGTGTTGGTGGAACCAGCCGCCGCCGGGGCAGTAGACGCTGCCGGCTTTCCACTTGACCTCGACCACTTCATCGCTGCATCCACTCTCGAACGGGTGCGTGCCCAACTCCTTTGACCACAGCAAGACATATCCTGACGATTGCAGGCCCAAAAGAATAGCGCCGGCGCCGTGATAGTGGGCTTTGTGATAGCGCGCGGCGGGCCAGGTGGCTAGATGGCCGATCAAACTATTACCGGCGATTTCGAACTGGGTAATGCCGACGCCGGCGCCTTTGACCTCGCGTTTGTCGACGTTGGCGGTCTGGATGTCGCTAATAAAATTGGTCTCCCAGATATGCTGCATGCCGGCCTCGTAGCGCTTGAGACCTTGATTGAAATAGCCGTCGGCGTCGGCGTAGCGGTCGGCGAAATTATACGGACAGTTGAAAATAAAATCTTCGTTGTGGACGATGTCCATGACCAGCGGTGCGTTGCTCACCGACAAATATTTCACCGGCGTGCGCCCACCGTTGATCAGGCGGTGCCAGGTATTGAGCGGCGGCGCGAACAGGCTCCAGGGGCCCCACTCGAACATCTGTTTCTTGCCACCGTCTTGCCAGACCTCTGTGGCGCCTTGGCCTTCGAGGATAACGATCACTTCTTCATAGAAGTGCTTCTCCGGGTTTAACGCGCCGCCCGCGGGGACCTCGCCGACATACATGCCGGTGACGCCTTCCATTCCGTAGAGATTTAAGAACGTCGCTTTACCACCGGTGCGCGACCAAGGGGCCATGGCGACGTCGCGCACATCTTCGACGCCATAACCGTCGACCACCGGGATGGCTTCCTTAGCCATCCAGCGAAAATAAGTGGTCTTGCGAAAGGCCGCCATCAAAGCTTCGATACGTGGGTTCTCTGCCATGTGAAATATCACTCCCGATTGCTGAATTGTTCGTCGAACTCGATCTTTAGCACGATTTAGCAAAGCGCCGGAAGCCTTAGGCCGCGGAAATCCGCTGGTGGATTTCTCGTCGCGCGGAAAGCATGTTAAGATTTAATCGATGAAGAGGTTGCGCAATCTCGGCCTAATCCTAACTCTCCTGATGCTCGGAGGCTGTTCCCATCCGATGACCATGAAATCGCCTGAAGGCGTGACCTACGGCGGGCGTTACCGTTTCAGCCGCGATGACAGCGGTCTCATGCAAATTCATGGGCCGGGAAACGAAGTGCTGCTGGGCCGCTTCGACCGCGTTGGCCGGACGGCATTTGTCGAGAACTATGAGAAAACCTTCGGCCGCGGCACCATCGAGCTTGACGGACCCGACCTGTCGCGCCACGCTGGAACTCTAGGCGGGGTGCTGGGACCTAACTCGGGCTTTCATGAAACCGCCTACGCCGATCCGGCCGCCGCCGCCGAGGGACGGCCGAGCAGGTCGATTACCGGGCCGCTGTTTTACTGGGTTGCCTCGCTGCAAGGCGACCGGCGCACCGTGCTCGGTTGTTTTCTCATCGGCTCGTCATACACCGGCAGCGGTTTCGGCCGCTGTAAAAACCAGAACGGCCAAGAGTACAACATCGAATTTTGATGATTCGTTGCCGTTCTCGGCTACCTTCAGAGCGACTCCATCGATCCCACCTGCAAGGCTTTATCTCATGACGTCAAAACTCAAGTTCGGTTTGCTGCTGCCCCATTTCGGCGTCCATATGTCGGTCGCCCACTGCCGCGAGGGTGCGCGGCGCGCCGAGGCTTACGGTTTCGATTCGGTGTGGGTGCGCGATCATTTGGTTTTTAAACCGCACCCCGGCGAAGGGGGCGACCCGAGCCATCTGGAATGCATGATGCTGCTCGCATCATTGGCCCCGGTGACGAACCAATTACAATTCGGCACCGCCATGGCGATCTGCCATCGCCATCCGATTCATCTGGCGCAATCCTGCGCCGCGTTAAGCGAAATTTCCAATGGACGG
>JBGTCC010000825.1:0-3685 GCA_041749055.1 Thermodesulfobacteriota bacterium
GGACTATCCAGCAAAGTTCCCCGGAAGTTGCTGTCGTAACGAGAAAACGCGGCCGAGGCCGTTGACGGCCCCGGCGCGCTCGGTGGGCGGTTAGTGGATGAGTTGGGAGAGCGGCGAAAGAGTTTCTAATTCTTTATCTAAGTCGAGTGGTTGGGTGGACTTCTTGATAATCTCCATTAATGCCAGCTGCGCTAGATGATAGGCGTCTTTGTCGTTATCGGAGTATTCGAACGCGACTTCGCTGGCAGCGGCGATCAAATCTCCCAATGTGGTGTCGATTCTGCGGCTGTTGGGTTTTTCCATGGTCTCGCGGGTCCTTTCTCCCCTTGCTTGGTTAGACGATGGCAGAGAAAAAAGGATATAGTGAAAACTCGACTTCACTGTCCTTCGGAATGGTAGAAATCGTTCTTCTTGATGCGCATTAAAAGTTTGTCATGCCGGTGAAATCTGGGCATCCATCTTGGTTCTCGGCGCACCGAAAAAAAGCCTGGATTCCTGCCCCGGATCGAGTCCGGGGCAGGCTCTGCGCCGGAATGACGGAAAGGGGCAGTCGGCTGCCGGTCGACAATCTCAGCACCTATTTGAATAACCTGCTTATTCCGGCCAATGGCTGTTTCCGGCGGGCGTGCCAGGTTACTGTTCAGCCCGCGGATCGATTTCGGCTTCCTCAATCTTCTTGGCTGGCGCGAGCTGTTGGGCGTTTCGATTTTCGCTCTGGCTCAGGTAGCCGACACTGGCGAGGCGGTTCAGTATGATGTTGCGCCGGGCGGCTAGGCCGCGCTCCTTGAAGTTGCGCGGGCTCGGCAGCAGGGCGGCCAAGGTCGCGGCTTCGATCAGATCGACGGCGCCGGCGGATTTGCCGAAGTAGTGTCGTGCCGCCGCTTCAACGCCGTAAATATTGCGGCCCAATTCGACGACATTCAAGTAAACCTCGAAAATACGTCGCTTCGGCAGGGCGTTTTCCAGCTGATGGGCGATGATTATTTCCTTTAACTTGCGCAGCGGATTCTTCGACGGGCTGAGATAGAGGTTCTTGGCGAGCTGCATGGTGATGGTGCTGCCGCCGCGGCTAAAACTCAGGGTTTCAAGATCCTTCTTGAACGCGGCCTTGAGCTCTGTCACGTCAACGCCCTTGTGGCTGTAGAACCCGGCGTCCTCACTGATCAGCACGGCTTTTTTGATATGCTCTGAGATTGCACTGTAGGATACCCAGATTTGTTGGCGCCGCCCACCTGAGTTTTGCTGTTTGTACTCTTGATCGCGCAAGTCCATCAGCGCAGTGCTATTAGGATTCCTTTGCTTGAGCACCGCAACGTCAGGCAAGGAGAAATAAAAATAGTAACCGACGCTAACCAGGAGGGTCGCCAGTAGGGTGCTAAATAGGACTCTTTTCATGTTCAATAAGTAACTTAACAGCTTTGCTGGTCATCGACGATGTGGCGTAACGATGCAGCTGCGACGGCAGGATCCAACGCCAGCCGGGCGGCAGGCGTTTTTTCAGCGGCCAACGGTAGAGTAAGACCGGCGCATGAATGCGCCGATCGGTGATGCTATGGCGCAGCTCGCCCAAGTGCTGCGGCCGCAGGCCGGCGACGGCAAGCGGTCTGAGTTCTTTGCGAATCGCCACCTCGGGCTTTGCCATCCGCGCAATTTCGGCGCCGGGGAGTTCCCACAGTTTAGCCAGCAAGCCATCGGCTTGGCGGCGCCGCAGGAGTATCTTGCCGTGGTATTTGACGATGGCCAGCGGCCAGGTGACGTCGCGAAAATTTGCTCTGGGCCGCTGCTGTGCAGATTGGCGCTGTCCCAGCCGATCTCGGCTCCGGCAGTCTGAAGTCACCGGACAGTCGCCGCAGCGCGGCTCTCTTGGCGTACAGACCGTGGCGCCGAGTTCCATCAAGGCTTGGTTGAGATTTCCCGGTTGCGAGGTTTGTGCCAGTTTACTGGCGATGCCGCGCACTGCCGCGTCGCCGTTCGCGTTAAATAGCCGGTTAAACACGCGGCGCACGTTGCCGTCGACGGCGGGATACTTTTCGTCGAAGGCAATGCTGAGCAGCGCGCCGGCGGTGTAGTCACCGATACCGGGGAGGGCTCGCAGCAGTTCATAATCACGCGGCAGATGGCCGCCATATTGGGCAACGACCCGGCGCGCGGCTTTGTGTAAATTCTCGGCGCGCCGGTAGTAGCCCAGCCCTGACCACAGGCGCAGCACCCGTGGCAGCGGCGCGCGGGCGAGCGCTTGCAGGGTGGGAAACGCATCAATAAAGCGCGCGTAGTAGGGCAGCACGGTCTTTACTTGGGTTTGCTGCAGCATGGTCTCTGAGATCCAGATGTTGTACGGATCGTCGGAACGGCGCCAGGGTAAATCGCGCTGGTTAATGCGATACCAGTTGAGCAGCCGGCGCCGCAGCAGAGAAAGATTTACTTCAACCATGAATGCAGTCGGGCGGGGTTTCGGTTATGATTATTCCGGGTTTGCAGTTAAGAGAATTCGTCATAGGGGCGCAGAGCACGCAGAGTTGGAGAATTCTTGATCAAAATCTCTTTCCTTCGCGGCTCTGCGGTGCAGCTCCGAACCGTGCTTCACAGGAAAGCCAGAAGAGCCTCAATATCAGGCACTTTAGATTAAATCAGCTTTGAAGGGAACTCGCCGCCACCGTGCTGCCAATCTTATTCGGGCTGTTAACTTCATTTTGCTTCGCGGTGGCCAGTCTGCTGGCGCAACGCGGCTACCATATCGGGCCGGCGCCCTGGGGCGCGTGGATCACCATCGCCGCCAACGCCGTGTTTCTCTTGGGCGGCCATTTGCTGATCGAGGGCAACTCTCGAATATTCATCGCTGACAACTTGATCTTCGTTGCCGTCGGCCTGTTCGTCCCCGGAGTCACCCGGGTGCTGAGTTTTCGCGGCATCCGCACCATGGGCAGCTCGATTACCTCCACCATCGTCAATACCACGCCGATGTTTTCCACAGTGTTGGCGATGCTCATACTCGGCGAACGTCCGAGCGCGTTGGTCCTCGGCGGCGTGCTGCTGACGGTCGGCGGGCTGATCACTGTGTCCTGGGGCGGCGAGAAGGTTTCCTACTCAAAGATCGAATTGGTGTTTCCGTTTCTCTGCGCGTTGTTGTTCTCGATGAAAGATATTTCGGTGCGCTGGGGTTTGGCCGATGGCGGTGGCCAGCCGATCCTCGCCGCGGCAATCGCCGCGCTGACTTCTACCGTCGAAATTTTCCTGATTACCCGTTACGCCCAGGGGGAGCAGTTCGCGCTGCCACGGTTGCCGGTGTTGCGCTGGTTTGTCTGGTCGGGGATTTTTACTGGTGGCTCTTTTTTATTCATGTATATCGCTTTCAGCCTGGAGCGGGTGTCGATCGTCGCGCCGCTGGTGAATAGCTACACGGTCTTCGTTGCCGTCTTGACGCCGTTCATGGCGCGCCAGATCGAGCGTCTCACGCCGCACAAATTGGCTGGCGCCGCTTTGGTGGTTGCCGGGATATTTGCGGTGTCGCTCGGTAGGGATTAGAGAATTGAAAATAGAAAATGGCAGATGGAGTTTTGCAATCCTCTATCTTCCATCCTCCGTTCTCGACGAATTACTTACCGACACCGCCGACGGTCAAAGACAGGACCGTGTCCTTCTCTTGCCTAGTGATGCCGATGAGCAGCGTCTTGCCGTTCTTGCTGTA
>JBGTCC010000826.1:0-2941 GCA_041749055.1 Thermodesulfobacteriota bacterium
CGTGAAGCGATGTTCGCCACGGGCGGCGGCATCGTCGTCGGTGGCGTTGCGCCAGCCGCCGCTAAAGGTTTCGTAGAGCAGCCACAAGCCCAGGAGAATCAGCCCGCCAGCGATGACCGCGGGAGCGAGGTCGGGCCCGATGCGCGCGTAGCCGCCGGCGCTGGGCAAGCCCGATGTCCCGACTGCGGCGCTGATCCCGAGGCCGAGAACCGCCACGGATAGGATCAACTCGGCAGGCTTGGCTTTCATCGTTTACTCGATATTTTCGAATGTGTGAAAGTTAGGGGCGAAAATTTTTTCGCCCCTAACCCGTCATGGCGAGAAAAATATCCGTTCAGCTATTTCGCAGTCTTGATACCGAGCGAATCGATAATCGTGGCGATGCGCTTGGTGTCTTCATCGATGAACTTCTTGTAGGGTTCGCCGCTCAAGAAGATCGGCGACCAGCCGAGTTTGCTCAAGGTTTCTTTCCATGACGCCGATTCGGTGGCGCCGCGGACGATTTTGATCAAGGCGTCGGTCTGCGCCGCGGTAATGCCGGGTGCGGCGAAGATGCCGCGCCAGTTGGCGAGTTCGACATCGATTCCTTGCTCTTTCAGGGTCGGGTAGCCCTCGGTCTTGGTCGGGCTGGAAACCGCTAGAGCGCGCATGCGGCCGCCTTTGATTTGCTCGGCGAATTCGCCGATGCCTGAGATGCCGGCGGTGACATGGCCGCCGACGATGGCGGCGATCGCCTCGCCGCCACCTTTGAATGCCCCGTAGTTGATCTTCGCGGCGTCCACACCAGTGGCCTTGGCAATCAATCCGGCAAGGATATGATCGGTGCCGCCGGCTGATCCACCGCCCCAGGAGACAGCGCCGGGGTTGGCTTTAAGCGCCTTAACTAGATCGGCCATGGTTTTGTGCGGCGAGTTTGATGGCACGACGACGATTTCGTATTCGCCGGTCAAGCGCGCCAACGGAGTGATCATGCTCAAATTGACCGGCGAGCCGCCGAGATGAATGGCGCCGACCATGACCATGCCGCCGATCATCACGGCATGGGGGTCGCCTTTGGCCGAGTTGATAAACTGCGCCAGGCCAATCGTGCCGCCGGCGCCGCCCTTGTTCTCGAACTGCACCGATGAGACCAACTTGGCGCTTTGCATGGCGTTCGCCAGATTGCGCCCGGTCTGATCCCAGCCGCCGCCGGGGTTGGCCGGAATCATCATTTTGAGACTAGGCTGGGCGTGAACCACAGCTGTTACGCCGGCAAGAGCCAAAGCGACGAGCAGGCTGGAAAAAATTTTATCCATATTGCCTCCTAAAATTTGATCGGTTCTCAAGTCGAACCAGGTGGTGGAGTTATAGTAGACGGCGAATAAATTGACAACCGGCAATTAACTACTCCGGTTGGGCACTGGCCGGGCAAAACACTCAGATCACGTGGTGACAAGTGGATTGCGGGTGGTCAGCGTCGGAAAACGGCTGAAGTCGCGATCGGCTGTCCACAGTTCTCGCACAACATCATCGTCCGCCCTAGCCGTCGTAGGCCATGTCACTAATCTGGTCCCAAGTCATTGTCGAGACTCCTGGTTGAAGCCCCTGGCCTTTGAATGTGGCCTTTCGAAGTCGAAATTCGCTCGGCCGCTTTCTGTCCATAAAAAGCTGCCGTAGACCCTGTCCAATCCGCGCACTGACTGTAGTTCTTTCCCGTGCAGCCAGCTTCTTTGCCGCTTTCAAGAGGCTGTCGGGTATATTCACCGTCGTTTTTATTTGGTTATATTTTAAGACGATGTGACGAGCTGTCCAATCGCTGCCATCGAAAATATCACTAACCCCTATCGTAGAGAGCCGGCTTGCTCGAGATGCCAATTGGTGGCCAAACTCTTCAACCGAAATCGTCTCGCCGTTTTGACATCGGACCGTGCCGATCTTGTGTAATACGCGTCCGCAAAGCTCGTTACCGAACTTCTCATTCTCAGGCAAACCTTGGCCGGTTGCGAAACATAGGCGACCGGTTTCGGACATCCGTTTCAGCAAGTCGATGCCGACCTGCGTTCGCGGTCCAGGCCAGGTTCGGCCCATGAGTTCTGGCAAACTGGTTGATGCTGCCACGGGCAATCCTTTGAGGAAGTTCACGATCCGGGTGATGACGAACAGGGTGTAAATATCGGCGCGGTTAAATTGATCGGTCTCGATCGCCAGCGCGGTGAGGCGGGCTTTGATGAAATCGCTTTCATTTAATTTCAGACCGCGGGCGATGGGTGAGTTTGGGATTCGATAAAAAGGCGAGGCGCCGAGCAACACCGGCAGGCGCGCGTTGAACGCCAGAGTTTGGATCATGCTGTCCAAGGATTCGTTGGGCAGACCGAGAATTTGATAGGAGACAATTTTGAAGCCCAGGGCGGCGGCCTTGTGCACGACGCGGAGATAGGCCTCCAAGGTGTGCGGCCGCTTGGTGGTTTCGCGCACGGTTTTGTCCGAGCTGACCAGAGCTAAATTCAAGTGCGAGAAGCCCGCGGCATACATCAGCTCCAATAGTCCTTCGTCCAAGCTCAGATAGCTAATGCCGTTCATGGCGACGAACTGCATCTCGTGTGCCGGAAAGCGCGCGATGAGCTGGCGGCACAGCTCTTTGAACGTCTGCTTGTAGTAGGTCAGATTGTCGTCTTCGAAGTCGATGACGCGGTAGCCCTGTTGGTAGCGCAATTCGATTTCGGCGAGTACGTTTTCCAGTGAGCGGCGCCGGAAGTCCCTGCCAAAGGTCGTATGCACCGAACAGAACGAGCATTGGTGCGGGCAGCTGCGCGAGGTGATCACGAAGGTCAGCGGCTTGCCGGCGAGGGCGTAGGTTTGCGGTGTCAAGTCGCTCAGGTCGGGAATGGGCAGTTCTTCGATCGGAAAATTTTCTGCGATCGGATTGAGGACAAACTCGTCATGCCGTTTGTAGGCCAGGTTG